>JABDAQ010000014.1 GCA_013289115.1 Gammaproteobacteria bacterium | reverse complement strand
AGACAAAACTTTTTTTAATAGTATCAAACACGGCTAACTTACTTGTGCTGTCCACATTTTTTTTGACTTTAGGTACTGTAAACGCTTCAGAAGAACGTGTATGTACGCCCAGATCGTAATCTGTGCGATTGGCAATGCCTTCCAATTCTTCATAACCATGCGGAAAACGATAAAGAATATCAGTAGTCGCCTCCGCGTAATGCGCTAACTCATCAGGTGTTTGTGTTTTTAATTGTAAATTTTGACTCGATAATCCTTGCTGTTGCCACCAAACAAAACGTTGTTTTACCCAGTAGTCATACCAATGTTGTGCAGTGTCAGGTAAAACAAAAAATTCTAATTCCATTTGTTCAAATTCACGCACGCGAAAAATAAAATTACGAGGCGTGATCTCATTGCGAAATGCCTTGCCAATTTGCGCAATACCAAAGGGTAATTTCTTTGAAAAAGCATCCATGATGTTTTTAAAATTTGTGAAAATACCCTGAGCTGTCTCGGGCCTAAGGTAGACATAACTATCTTGGGTCTGTAATGGCCCAATGTTTGTTTGAAACATCATATTAAAGGGACGCGGCTCTGTTAATTTGTTTGAGCCACAGGCTTCGCAAACACCGCCAATTAATTGATCGGCGCGCCAACGATGTTTACATTGATAACAATCTACCATGAGATCCGTAAACGTATCGGTATGACCTGAATAATGTAAAACTTGTTTGTGAGTAAGAATAGCCGTATCTAACCCTACGATTTCATCGCGTTCATGTACGATAGTTTGCCACCAAGCCGCTTTAAGATTATTTTTTAATTCTACGCCTAATGGACCATAATCATAAACGCCTTGCAATCCTCCATAGATTTCGGCGCTTTGGAAAATAAAGCCTCGACGTTTACACAGAGAAACTATTTGATCTAGATTTTCGGCAGTCATAATTTACTATTCTTCTAAGAACGCATTCAAATCAGATTGACTAAATCTTCATCAGAAAGCTGTGTCATTCTTTTAACGTCTGTGCGATTTATTCCATTCGTTAACATGTGTCGAGCAATTTCAATCGCTCGCCGTTTCGCCCCTCGCTCTAAGCCTTGTTCTAAGCCACGCTCTAAACCTTGCATTAAACCTAATTGTAACGCTTCTTGTCGTATTTGTTGCTCAAATGTCATCAGTTCACTCCGAAGTTTCTCTGATAATGTCTCACTGACTTGATGCACGTGAAGGGATAGTTCATCACCTTCCACTTCTCTCAGTAGATAGTTTAACAGGATCGTCCTAAATCCCGTTAACTCTGTTTGATCCGACAAGGTGTCTAGCCATGCTAGCAGGCGCTCGCAAAAAATAAAAAGCTCTTCCCTATACTGTCTGAATTGCAAAGCAAATTCCAGTAAACCGCTTACAGGGTGCCGCTTTAATTCCTCATACCTGCGTCGATTTAAATCTAATAACGCAAAGGGCTGACAAAATAGCTTGCGTGCTAGCTCTTCTTGCTTGCCAAATAACTTGAATAAATCTTTCGTGGCATGCCACACTCGCTTGCCATTGTACACAACCAGAGGATATACCACCGGTAGAGGTTCCTTCGGATACTGCCTGCGATGATGCTCCATGAGACGCACCGTGTATACGAGAATCCGAAAGGCTAGCCATGGGTCTACGCTACTTTGATGCTCCAGTAAAATGAAAATATAGCCCCGCATCCCTCTGAGTGCGACCGAGTAAATGACATCTGCTTCCGTCGCTTTATACGCCTCATCAATGAATGTGTTCTTTTGTAACTCTAACGTGTCTAAATCTATTTGGGCTAACAATCCTTCGGGTAAGTGTGCCTCTAAAAAAACTCGAACAACTTCTGTTATCTCGAGGGCTTTCTTAAATAGTTTATCTTCGGCTTGATGTATAGTCATGGGTTTGTTTGTATGTTTGTTTAAGTGAATAATTTGTTAGATAGTTGTTCAGTCTAAAATCAAAATAAATTTTTTATACCTGCTTTGTACTGTTGTATCCACTGATCTTTTTCTGACCATAACCGATTCAACCATCTTTGAAAATAAATACGAAACTCACGATCCTGCTCATAATCTCCTATTAAGTCATCTGTTATGGGTAAAACACGAATTCGCACAGCAACGCTGGGTATTTTTCCGCATAGAAAATCCCAAACACTGTTTTTATTGCTTGAATAAATTAAAGTGACATCAATAATGTCGCGCAGCTGTTCACTTAAAACTGCTAAAGCAAATGCAACGCCTGCAGACCTAGGTTGCAATAAATGGTAATAAGGAGCTTTTCTTGCTTGTCTCTTAGCTTCGGTGAAACGCGTGCCTTCTACAAAATTAGTGACTGTGCTGGGTATAGTTTTGAATGTGCGACAGGCGTTTCGCGTTGCTTCCAGATCTTTTCCTTTTAATTCAGGATGTTTGAGCATGGTTTTTTTAGAATAACGATGCATAATCGGAAAACCTAGTAAGTAACAGGCCCAGCTGGCGATGGGTAAAGTCCAGAGCAATTGACGCTTTAGAAAAAATTTTAATAAGGGAATTTTACGATTAAAAACATGCTGCAATATTAAAATGTCTGCCCAAGATTGATGATTACAAATTAATAAATACCAGTGATGGGCTTGTATCTGATCCAAACCTAAAATATCTAAGACAATGGGTGAGAAAAAACTTTGAATCCACCCATTGCATTGAATCCAATAGCTTGGTAGAGCTTGCATGACCGATTGACAGAAACGTTGTAATTTCAAGATAGGAATTAAACGCAGTAAGGCAAACAAAACCAAGATCGAAAACCAAAGGCTCAGGTTAACTACGTATAAACACAGAACCAAAGCGCCTTTTATATGTTTTAATAAATTGAGAATTGTGAAATACCTCTTCAAGCACGTTGAAACAGTAAACTAATATGATCCGCTAAAATGCGCATCATACCGCCTTTAGGAATAGTTTGTAAGGCAATCAAAGGAACTGTTATTAATAGTTTACCGTGTAATGTCACCTCTAATGTACCAAGCGTTTGACCTTTTTGAGTGGGTGCACGTAAAGGCTGATCGAAGGTTAACGTAGTTTTAAGATTGCGCGCTTGACCTAAGGGTATGTTGACAAATAAATCCTTGGCAAGTCCAACGGGAATTTTGGGTCGTGTTCCAAACCAAAGTGAAGGTTGTGCTAATACCGTTTCGGATGAATATAATTTGCGTGATTCATAAAAATGAAATCCATAGGTTAATAATTTTTGACTGTCTTGCGCGCGTGATTCATCTGAAGGCGCACCCATGACGACAGAAATTAAACGCATATTTTTTTGTTTGGCAGATGCGACTAAACAAAAACCTGCGTCATCGGTGTGTCCAGTTTTAATGCCATCTACATTAGGATTACGCCACAATAAGCGATTGCGATTAGGTTGTTTAATGCCACGATATGTAAACCATTTCTGCGAATACCACGCATAATCTTGCGGAAAATTATGAATCAAAGCACGCGCCAGGATTGCCATATCCCGCGGTGTTGTATAGTGATTCGGATCAGGTAAGCCATTGACGTCCGTGAAATGTGTACCTGTCATTCCCAGTTGCGCTGCCTGTTGATTCATAAAACTAACAAAGGTGTCTTCACTACCAGCGATATGTTCTGCCATGGAGATACAAGCGTCGTTTCCCGAGTCGACGATAATACCTTGGATCAGATCACGGACAGATACGTGATCACCTACTTTGATAAACATTTTTGAACCCCCTGTCTGCCACGCTTTTTTGCTAACCACTACTTGATCATCCAAGTGGATACGTCCTTCACGTAGAGCGATCGAGATCACGTAAGAAGTCATAATTTTTGTTAAACTCGCTGGAGCTAAGCGTTTATCCAGATTAGAACTGGCTAAAATTGTGCCGCTGCGGGCATCCATTAATAAATAACCTACCGCGTCTATCTTGGGAACAATCGGTGTTAAAGTGGGTTGCATTGATGCAGGTGCGGTGATCGGAATAACGGGATCAGCGTATGTGGTCGTGGTATTGGTGCCGCACAGCAGCATTGCAAACAGGAGAATTAGGGTATTACGATTAAAAATAATCATGTTGATGCAACTTAAAAATTGAAGAAATAAAAACGATTCAAAGAGTATTTAAAGATAAGTCAGTGAGGTTTGTCAAAATCAACTTGACATTCTATTGTCGAATTTTATAATCCAATGAGCTTAGTTCTATAGATATTAATTTTAAGGATGCATGGATGCTACGTTGTTTACACCGTCATTTGTTTGGATTTGTCTCGTTGTTTATTAGCACAGCGGGTTTCGCGTTCAGTACCGCGACACATTCACCGTTGCCTCCGCGCCTTGACGCACAGATTTACGGCAGCACAAAGTATTCGGGTGTACAGGCTGACGGGATGTTGCCTGTAGGCGGTGATAGTGAACACAATCTTCATCTTGATTTGCAAATACAGGAAAGTACGAACAGTCAGTGGGTGACTGGATTAGGAATAGGCTATCGTCAGCTTATTAATGCATCCGGCATTTTAGGGGCGTATGTATTTGCTGATCGCACACGCGATGCAGACGATAGTTGTTTTTCATTTTTAAGTCCGGGTATTGAATTTTTAAGCAGACGTGTTGATGCACGCTTGAATAGTTATATTCCTGTAGGGCGCCATCAACATTTACTCGCTCAAGGGTTAGGCGGAGCGACATTTGGTTTGCCGACTTCAACGTTTACGGGTCATGTGCAGGAAGATGAGTATTTAAAACAATACCGACGGGTAGGGACAGGATTTGATCTGTTAGTGGGCTATCGTCCTGTTATAGATTTGCCGATACGCACGATGTTAGGTGCTTATCATTTTCATATACATCGAGCGGGTCATGTGAACGGTATTGCTGTGGGCGCTGATTATTGGTTGAATCATCATTGGCGTGTAGGCGCTCGCTACAATTATGATAATGTGAATCGCAGCGTGGCTGCGTTAAACCTTGGTGTGCGTCTCGGTGGCGAACGCTATCCTTCCAGTCATTACGCTATCCAACAACGTATTACCGATCCGATCGAACGTCATGTTTCACAACTGGGTCACGGATCAGAGACGCCGAGTCGTGTTTATTTTCATGACCTCGGTCCACAAATAGCACAAAGCCATATCTTTTTTTTCAATCAAGCAATCAGCGATAACAGCAATTTGATTCGTCTCAGTCCTGTGACGAGTTTAAGTCAATGTACTTTTGAAAATCCTTGTGGTCCGAGTCAATTCAACCAAGACACATTAACAGCAATCGCGAGTTTAGATCCGAACGCTGTGTTTTATTTCAATGGCGGAACGTATACAGCGGCACTTCATACAGGCGGTCCTGCTGGCACAGTTCCAATCACGCTTCAACCTAATCAAGTCTTAGAATCGCGTACGCCTGATTACACACTCACTGCTAGTCCCGCGCAACGTACGACCTTCATCGGCGGATTTCAATTGTCGTCAAATAATGTTTTAAGAAATATAAACATCCAAGCAGGCAGTGGCATTACAACGGGGATTGAATCCAGTCAATCCGGATCAAGTACGATCAATAGTAGTGTGATTGGAGATAATACGTATGCTTATACAATAGGAATTGATCTGAGTAATGGTGCACAGATCAATGTATTCAATTCAACCGTATTTGCAAATACGACTGCTTTAAATTTACAAACGAGTGCTATAGCCAATATAAATAATAGCGTTTTCAATGTGAATAGTTCTGTTAATCCGGCGATTGGTATTGTAGCTAACAATGCGATGTTAACCTTTACAGGTAGTAATTTATCAGTCACGGGGAACACATCTTTGACAGGTATTCAGCTATATAATAGCGCTGCTTCTACTACGATTAATAACGCGTCTATTCAAGTAAATACAACAACAAGTCAAACTGTGAATGGAATTTACCTGACGTTTGGCGACCCGCGTCTCATTCTAAACAACAGCATAGTACGCGCAGAATCAGGAGGACAAGTTACCGGGGTGACAACGTACACTTCTAATAACCCTACGCTATATCTTACAGGCGATATCATAACAGCTATCGGGCATGGCTCAGCAAGAACTTGGGCTCTTTATAATGAAGGCGCGAATAATTCCATCGTGTCTGTTGCCAACAGTATACTAAATGCAAGTAATAATAGCGGTGGTCAAGCCATTGGTATCGCGCCTTCTATGGGCAGTCATAGTCAAGTTATCTTAAACAATGTTCACATTAATGTAAGCAGTCCTAGCTTCAATCAAGCGATACCGATCACGGCCGTGATCAGGGTTATGCCAACCAACGTCATCTGTACGATAAACGGTCAACAAGTAAGTTGCTTTGGTTAATTGTTTGTAGAAGGATCGAACATGGACCTGCCTTATAACGACTCTATTGTTTATTCGTCAGCTACAGATGCGACGCTGACACAATGGCATGAAATAGCAGCAAAAACGCAACATGTTCTAATGTCAGGCTCAAAACAACCATTGCATTACACAGCAACCGCAGGACATTTGACGACTAATGCGCCTAATGGAAATCCGGAAGCATCTATATTTTATGTGGCTTATACCGTTGATGAAGTAGACAACGAATTGCGACCTTTGACTTTCTTCTTTAACGGCGGGCCAGGAACATCAACATTATGGTTGCATCTAGGTTCTTGGGGGCCTTTGCGTATTTTGACAGGAGTTCCCAAGACAACAGTTTCATCATTTCCTTTAGTCGAATCTGAGGATACCTTGCTTTTTGATTCTGATCTGGTATTTATCGATGCTCCAGGTACGGGATACTCTCAAGCTATTGCGCCTAATACGAATAAAACTTTTTTTAATCCTGACTCAGATGCCGCAGTTTTTAGCCATTTCATCCGTCGCTATTTGGAAATTAATCAACGCAAACAATCTCCGCTTTATTTATACGGAGAATCTTATGGCGGCTTCCGAAGTTGCATCATTGCTCAATTGCTAGAAACAGCAGGGATCCATTTGACGGGTATTGTAATGAACTCGCCAGCACTTAATTTTAGAGAGATCCCGGAAGATAGGCTCATCAATATATTACCAACAATTGCTGCCATCTCAACCTACTTTGAGCGTTCTGATAAACCGGCAAGCGTTAATTTACAGGACTACTTAAAAACAGTGCAAGCGTTCACTGAAAACATCTATGCATCTGCCGTGATGAAGCAAGCTGATAATAGTCGAGATCCTATTTCGCCTCAGGCACTTACAAAACTCTCAGGTATTACTGGCTTATCTACTCAAATAGTATCTCCTGTTTTTCCCTATATACTTGGCGCGTTTCTGGATCAGCTGAAGCCTGGATATAGATTGGAATTGACTGATGGGCGTATCGCCGTTCCCGCAAATAGCCAATTGGCGTACAGACAAGCCTTTCGTGATACACAAAAAACATATTTCACTCATATCTTGAAATACATTTCCGATTCACCTTATACGATCGCTCGAGATCCTGTGTGGTCTTTTGGTGAGCATAGGGATGCAATACCGGATTTGGGTACTGCGCTCTTTCAGAATTCCAAACTGAGAATATTGGCAATCTCTGGTTATTACGATTTAGACGTGCCATTTATGGAAGTAGAAAAAGAATTAGGGCGTCTAGAGCCGCTTGACAATGTACGCGTGTTGCAGTTTGAAGGAGGGCACATGATCTATTTAACGGATAGCTCTCGTTCGCAAATCAGAGCGGAATTACACAAATTGTACACAGTTTCCCCTTTTTAAAAATTGAGCCTACTATTCCCGTTTGTATTTTTTTTACAAGTCTGTGATGGATACACGAATTTATAATACCTCGTGTATACTGACGCGCAGTACTGGTCACAGGATACAAGCGCATGAATTCTGCTTTAGTATTTATCTATTTGATCGTTGCAATTGCTTTTTTATTTGATTTTGTTAATGGTTTTCACGATGCTGCGAATTCGGTCGCAATCATGATTGCTACTAAAGCTTTAAAACCTACTACAGCGGTAGTATGGGCAGCATTTTTCAATGGTATTGCCTTTTTATTCTTTCATCTCAATGTTGCCAATACAATTGGTACCGGCTTGATTGCACCGCATATCATCACGCCTTATGTATTGTTTGCAAGTTTGCTCGGTGCCATTATTTGGAATCTGATCACGTGGTATTTTGGATTGCCATCGAGTTCTTCTCACAGTCTGATCGGCGGATTAGTCGGCGCTGCGTTGATCGCAGGCGGCGGCGATGCTGTACTCAATTGGCATGGCCTCTTGCCAGTATTGTTTGCGATCGTATTATCTCCCGTTCTTGGTTTGGTGATTAGTGCTTTTTTGATAAGAATTTTGAATAAAATAACTGGCTATATTGCACAAGAACGCATAAATCGTTGGGCAAAGCGTGCACAATTTATCATGGGTGCTTTACTTAGCTTGGGTCATGGTGGTAATGATGCACAAAAAACAATGGGCATTATCGCCTTATTGCTTTTTTCAACCGGATTTTTAGGCCAACATTTTTATGTGCCTGTTTGGGTCATGATTTCCTGTAATCTGGTTATGGGACTTGGAACGTTATTCGGCGGTTGGCGAATTATTCATACGATGGGAGAAAAAATTACTAAACTCACCTTGGTCAGCGGTAGTTGCGCAGCCAGTGGTGCTGCGTTTACTTTGTTTGCCGCGACAAATTTAGGCATTCCCATCTCTACGACGCATACAGTCACTGGGTCAATTATCGGTGTTGGATTTAATAAAAAAGGTTGGACTACACATTGGCCTACGGTTCGCAACATTCTTTGGGCTTGGTTATTGACGCTTCCGGCTGCCGCTTTGATCGCAAGTTTTGTTATGTGGGCAGAGCTGTTTCTAAAAATGCATTAATTAACCTTATGTTACTGCCTCCGCCGCTTGCACTCTACGTTCATCTGCCTTGGTGCTTAAAAAAATGTCCTTATTGTGATTTTAATTCACATGCACTTAAAGAACCCTTGCCTGAACGTGCCTATATCGACGCGGTACTGGCGGATCTAAATTCAACCTTACTTTTAATGAGCGATCGACCGCTGATCAGTGTATTTATTGGCGGCGGTACACCCAGTTTATTTTCAGCGCACGCGTTAGAGCGTTTATTAAATAGTTTATTTACCTACTGTTCTCATTCAATAGAAATAACCTTGGAAGCAAACCCAGGAACAGTTAATAGTGAGACCCTAACGGCGTATCGTCGCGTAGGAATCAATCGTATTTCTTTGGGCATCCAAAGTTTTCAGGACGATAAACTTAAAGCCTTAGGACGCATTCATGATGGTCAAACTGCGCGCCGAGCGATCCGATTGGCTAAAGAGGCTGGCTTTATAAATATTAATTTAGATCTCATGCACGGTTTGCCTGGACAAACCATCACAGAAGGTTTGTATGATTTAGTAACAGCCTGTGATTTTGAACCGACGCATATTTCTTGGTATCAACTCAGTTTGGAACCCAATACTTGGTTTGCACATCATCCCCCAAAACTTCCGCCTGCTGATCAAATTTGGGATCTGCAAGATCAAGGCGCTTCTTATTTGGCAAAACAAGGGTATCAGCACTATGAAATTTCAGCTTACGCGCAAGCAGGATATCAATGCCAACACAATATAAATTATTGGCAATTCGGCGATTATTTAGGTATTGGTGCAGGCGCGCATAGCAAATTAACCGATTGTACTGCGCAAATCATCACACGCATCAGCAAAATCAAACATCCGAAGGATTATTTAACAAACAAGTATTCCTTTATTGCGCATGCTATGACGATTACATCGCATGAATTACCGTTTGAATTTATGCTCAACCATCTGCGTCTCTATCAAAACATTTCTAAGATCACGTTTGAAGAAAGAACTGGTTTAAGTTATCAGGTATTGCATACACCGTTGACAGAAGCGCAAGAAAAAGGTTTGCTGGCTTGGGATCATGACAAGATTGAATTAACTGATCTAGGTCGACGTTTTTATAATGATTTATTGTTATTATTCATGCCACAAACTGCGCAGGATCAAGGAAGAGTAACAATGTCTTAATTTTATGTGGCTATTAAAAATAAAAAAAACACAGGTGCTTTTATTCTGTATTCTTGTCAGCGGTTATTGTCAAGCTGCTACATTTTCGCATAAGCTCATTCATGCAAAAATCTTTGGTTTGTCGCCGCAATTATCAAAAAAAATTCAAACACGTTTGGAAAAAAATCAAGTAGCGATACAAAAAGATGAACCTACTTTAATACAACACTGGTATCAACGCTGTAGTGTACTGATTCGAAAAGCGCTCGCTTCATTCGGATATTTTCATCCGAAGATCCAAGGGCAGTTATTGCTTGCTAAAAGAGAAGCGATTTTTAATGTGATGCCTGGTCAACGCGTGATGTTTAAACAGGTTCAGATTCAGATTTTAGGCGTGGATCAATCTGATCCAAGATTACAAAAATTGCTGGCTCATTTGCCGATAAAATCAGGTCAGGGATTTTCTATGTCTGCTTATAATGACACTAAGCAACAATTATTTACGTACGCGCAAGCACAGGGTTATCTCGATGCATTCTTTACGCAACATCAGGTTGTCATTGATCTAAAAAACAATACCGCGGTCGTTTCTTTACAACTCACTCTAGGGTCGCGTTATTATTTCGGTCCTGTTACCTGGAAACAAAACACATTTGATGTGCGATTTTTGCAACGCTATCTCACTTTTAAAATAGGCGATCCTTATTCGCCGCAGGTTTTGATTGGACTGCAGAATGATCTCAATAACAGTAATTATTTTCAGAGTGTCAATCTCGAGAGTCAAACGCGTGAACAACAGACGATACCTATTCATATTAGTTTGTTACTCAAACCTTCCCAACAATACACAGCAGGTTTAGGTTACAGCACAGATGTAGGTCCGCGTCTTAGTTTAGGCTGGCAATCGCGTTATTTAAACAAATGGGGTCATACACTGTCTGTATTCAGTCAATTGTCAGAAATACAAGATAATCTAGCAGTAACTTATAATATTCCGGGTCTACAACCAGCGCAGGATCAATATTATATTAATCTGGCATTATCAAAACAAAAGTTGCCTCAAGTCACTACGTTAACGCAACAAATCGGCGTTGCTTGGAGTAAGCGTTTTGATAATAAACAGCAAACTTTATTTTTAAATTATCAGCGCGAACGTTTCGTTGACAGCCAGCAGATAACAGAACGCACTTATTTATTAGTGCCAGGCGTGAGTTGGACATACAATCAGTTCGATACGCCTTTATTTCCACAACATGGATATGGCTTGAGCGTTAAAGTACAAGGCGCATCAGAATCTATTCTATCAACTACTAGTTTTTTACAAACCGAATTTAAAAGCAAATACATCACTACGTTTGCGAATGAACAACGTCGTATCGTTCTGTTTAGCGATCTAGGCTATACCTGGATTCAAAATGTTCATGTTCTTCCGCCTTCTTTATTTTTCTACGCAGGAGGAAGTCAAAGCGTACGCGGTTATGATTATCAAAGCTTAGGACCGGGGCGTTATTTATTCATTGCAAGCGCAGAATATCAGCAACGTATTCGCTCCACACTGTACGCAACAGTATTTTTTGATACAGGAAATGCTGTACTGACTCTTCCTTTATCATTAAAAAGCAGTGTGGGCGTAGGCGGTATTTGGGTTTCTCCTTTAGGGCCGATTACCTTAAGTGTTGCGAAAGCATTAGATCTTCCTGGACAGCCCTGGCGTGTTCAATTTGCTTTGAGCGCTCAGTTATTATGAAATTTTGGCGCAGCGTATACCGCATGATTCTATTTATCAGTCTCTGTATGAGTGGTTACGTGCTCATGAATACAGAAACGGGTCTTTGCACTGTGTTCTGGATACTGCAACGTAGCATGCCGCTTCATATAAGCGCGCTATCGGGTCGCTTGCTGGGACCGATTCACTTAGAAGGCCTACTTTATACTACGCAACAAGTGCGTGTATTTAGTTCACGAACTGATTTTTCAATCGACTGGCTGGCACTAGCACACGGATACCTGAGACTGAATTATTTAAAATTAGACTCTTGTAGGATCGATCATTTTCCTAAAAAATCAAACCACTCGTCGCAATTTACTTGGCTTAAAAATATTCGCGTTCATAGGGTTTCTATCAAAGCGTTATGGGTGAATACTCCACAAGGACAGCTGCAAGCATCGGGGCAGATGTTGAAACATTGGAATGTACAGTGGCGACTTACGCTCAAACAAGCCTGGATAAAAAATCCAGGCGGCCGTTTGATTTTTCAGGGAACCATTACCGGAAAAATTTTAGAACCGATCCTTAAGATTGCTACACAAAAAATTATATTAGCCAATCATTGGCAGATTCATGCTGTGCGTGCACGTCTAGCTGTAAAACTGACATCTCCTAGCAAGTATGCAATGCAAATAACGGCACAGCAGATAAAACACGTGCATTTAATGGCACAATCCATGCAATTTCGAGTATTTGGAACACGCACAACAGCGCAAGCTGTTTTGAATACGCAAATTAACATACCCGATCTTGGTTTGATTTTAAGAAATATTAAGTTTACAGCAAAAAAACAAGCCGATACGATTGTATGGCAGGCTACAGTGCAATCAGGAAAAGGCCATGCACAATTCAACGGAAGGACACAACTCAAAGCAAACTTACCGACATCTATGCGTGTAATTGCACAAACCTTAGAAGTTGCGCACACTGTGCATTATCACATTTTCGCTGAAGGTTTCGTACAGATACAAGCTGATATAAAACATATGGCGATTATAGGCCAAGTCCGCATTCCAGAAGCATTTATTAGTCCTGATCACAGCGATCAGGATCTCATTGAATTGTCAGATGACATTGTATTTAGAAACGCGAAGCAGCAAGCAAGCAAGTTATCGATTACAAGTCAGCTGAGGGTGAGTTTGGGAAAAAATGTTAAACTTCAATACTCAGGTTTGCACAGTCAACTCTACGGACAAATAGAATTAAAAACGCAATCGGGTTATCCAACACTGGCAACTGGACGTATTCGTTTACAAAATGCTGTATACACCTATTACGGTCAAGAAATCGCGCTACAACCTAACTCTGCTTTTAATTTTTCCAATAGTGATTTAACAAATCCAGATTTAGACTTAAGCAGCCGTAAAACCGTGTTAGTCATGTCAGACGTTCTCAATAGCAATGCATCAAATCTGCTGATGGGCGATCTCAGCACTGCAAAATCCTATGCTTTAGCACGCAGACCTGTATCGATCACCGTCGGGATACATATACAAGGTCCCTTACATCAGCCCAAGATCAGTTTATTTTCTAATCCGGCAGGCTTGCAACCCACTGATATATTATCTTATTTGATCACAGGTCAAGCCAGTTCTGAATTAAGTGGCGCTAGCAGTCAATTGTTATTAGGAGCAGCTGAACGCATTAGCGATCATTCCGGTCTTGATCTGGTGCGTTCTTTACAAAAAAAGATAGGTTTAGATCAATTGGATGTATCGAATCAGCCCATCTTTGATCCAAATACGAATACTTTAGAACAAAATACTTCGCTCATCATTGGTAAACGTTTGCTACCGAAATTATCCGTGACCTATAGTGTAGGGCTTATGAAGCCGATCACGATTCTTCAGATCAATTATGCTTTGAATAAATATTTTTCAATACAAGGAACGAATAGCACCTTTGCCAATGGTGTTGATGTTTTGTATACTTTGGAACGCCCTTGATTAAGTTCTGTAAATCAATTTAAATCGCTTCCCACAAAAAGCGATGGCGATCTTTAGGAGGGTAGAACAGCCACAGTGTTGTGCTTCTCGATCATACGCCTTTTCTTCGATTTGTTTTAACGCAGCTTGAGCGGCCGTTTCCAAGAGCGCTTCAATTGTTTCTAATGTATCCGTCTTTGATACACTCACGCGTTTAAATTCCATCAATAAACTTGGTTTCTTTGGATCCTTCGATAAAATGAAATAATCATACCGCCCGTAGCCACTTTCTTTATTTGATCTCAATTCATACGCCGGATGCGATTGTAAATGCGCCGTCAGCCCCGTCATGAATCCATGATAAAATGCTTCTGGGTTCTGACTTAAATCATGTACGCTGATCGTGTTCTCTAATAAAAATCGAAAAGATTCTTCAAACGCAGCGATATCGCCCCGTAATAATTCCTCTAAAAATTTGCTAACAGTGATTTGTTTCTGTCCGGCCACCAACCAATGCTTGATTAACTCACTGTATAAACCCCGTACCTCGCGATTCGGAATCGCGAGATGACACTGCGTGCCTTCCTCGGTATAGTCTATCGAGACCACCTTGAAATACCCGGCCATCAGTAAAAAACTTAAAATGATAGACTCATTTTCATCCGAGGTTATCAGATCAGGAAACACGATCTGTTCATCCATAAAACAGTGAATCGTTTGCCCTTGTAAGAGACGCTCAAATACTTCTTGGTGAATTAATCCCGAACGATACAAACAGTCTTTCACTAAGCTATTGTCGCTGGTGTTGAGCCAATACCGTTTTAACAACCCTTCGTTTTTAACACAGTTTAACAGCGACCAGGGATTGTAAATTATGTGTTGGCCTATTTGATAGCCGTTGTACCAATGACGAATGCCTTCCGTTTTCTCACTTAACCCCGCTTTGTCTAACAAGGTCTGAACCTCCGATTCAGTAAAGCCAAAGTATTGACCGTACTTAGGATGAATCACGGAATACACTTCCAGATTATTTAATCCAGAAAATAAACTTTCTTTCGATACTCTCAGAATCCCCGTTAACACTGCTTTGAAACAATGTGGATTGTCTTTTAACGCTGAACCTAAAAATGCCCGAAATAATTCCACTATTTTTTCGTAGTAATTGTTTAAGTAGCCCGATTGAATTGGAGTATCGTATTCATCGATCAGGATGATCGGCGCTACTTTGTGATAACGGTGCAGATAAGTACTTAATCCTTTTAACGAATAATTGATCCCAGCAGAGGAGGCTTTTTCCTCTAATACAGCGTGGTAGCGAGTCTTTTCATTCGTTGATAGGATCTCACCCGCAAGCAAATAACGATGTTCTTCATAAAGAAACGCGATGAGTTGACAAAAATTTTGATAGGTTTCTTCAAACGTAGAAAACTTAAGATCTTTCAGGGTTAAGAAGATAACCGGATAGTGGCCTTGATGCTGATGTGCTATTTCTTTTTCTTCGTGAATCTTTAAGCCATAAAATAAATCCTGTGTGCTTTGACCGTCTACTTCGCTGGCAAAATAATACCGTAACATCGATAAATTTAAGGTCTTCCCAAAACGACGCGGTCGCGTGATGAGAATAATATCGGCAGAATCCTCAAGTATTTCTTGAATAAAAAGACTTTTATCCACAAAGTAATAGTTCTTTCGAATTAAAAGACCAAAGTCACTTTGGCCAATGGGCATCTTTAATAGAGTAGGTTTAGTAGTCATAGAGCACGTTCCAACGCTTCTTCATTTTAGAGTGCGAAATGTGGGATCCATAATAGTTTACTCGCGTATCTGTGGCGTTGCTAAATAATACGATAACAACTGATAGGTCTTCGTAGCTTTTTTACGATAATCAGCATTTAAATGAGGCGTACGAGAATGATAAGCGCCTACTCCAGTCCAAAGCGTTTTGCTATCGGCGATGCGTGTACTCAAAATCCAAGTGCCTACCATAACGTTGATGCATGGATCGTATTGAATCTGTTGTCGACTATAACCATACGCTTGAATTTTTTTCAGCCAGATTGAATTGATTTGCATCGGACCGTAATCATAGCTGCCATTTTTATTCGCTTTGGCCATACCTATAACGCCTTTTTCCAGCGATAAAATAGTCAGAATTAAAGTGGCTGGGACATGATAAGTTATCGCAGCGTAATTGATGCATTCGATTGGAACACCATGGATGATCAACGCGCTCGCCATGATCAGGTACTCTATTTCGTAAGAAGTTTATTTGGCTGGAAAAAAATACTTCGCAGTATCCAAAGAAACACGCCTAAGGTTACAGCAGTATCCGCTAAATTAAAGGTAGCAAAATGCCAATAGCCTATGTGGAAATCGATAAAATCGATTACATACCCTAGACGTACACGATCACATAAATTGCCTAATGCGCCTCCTAAGATCAACGATGCTGTTAAAGCGGCGCTCATGTGTATGATGCGAGTCGTGCATATCCAAATACTGATCCACGCACTGACAATTATGCCGATACTGATCAATAACCAACGCTGCCATCCTCCTGCCTGACCTAAAAAACTAAACGCAGCACCTGGATTATAAGATAAAAAAAAATTTAAAAACGGCAGTGCTGTATAGGTATGTTTTGTTAAATAGCGCACAGCTACTATTTTAGTAATTTGATCATTAAGCACTATGAATGCACTCAATATAAACCAGAACCAAGGATGTATTTGCTTAGACATAATACCGCTTCTCTCCCGCACCTTCCGGAAGATTGCTGATGCAACGCAGGCAAATATTAGGATGATTTGAATGTTGACCCACATCCACACGACGATGCCAACAACGTTTACACTTGATTTTATCCACAGCGACAGCGGCTGCTTCAATCGCTAAACTATTATCTATTACGCTAGGTAGATGAGCAGGCAGTGTAGTGTAGATGATGCGCGCACTTGAGGTTAGCAATAGAAAATGCAATTCTGTTTGAATTGCTTGCATGATGCGTCCTAAATCGGAATTTTCGGTTATATAAAGGGTGACCTCTGCTTCCAAAGCAGATCCGATCGCGCCAGTATGCCGTAAAACTTCTAATTCTTTATTGACTTCATCGCGTACTCGAATCAAGGTGTCCCAGTAATGCTGACATGATGAGGGTTGCTGATAATGATCGCGCAAAGGATCTTGTGAAAAATTTATAGGAATTGTATGCCACGGTGCTAAAAACACGGAAGGCTCGCGTTGACCGGGTAAATGCTGCCAAATTTCTTCTGCTGTAAAGCTTAAGATAGGCGCTAACCAACGCACCATTGCTTCAAGAATATGATACAGCGCAGTCTGTGCACTGCGTCGTGCTCGACTGAATTTTTGCAAAGTATATTGGCGATCTTTGATGATATCTAAATAAAAACTACCTAAATCATGAATGCAAAAATGATGTATTTTTTGATAAATAACATGAAATTGATACTGTTCATAGGCTTTGATTGAATCCCTTTGTATCAAGTGTGCACGTTCTAAAATCCAATGGTCTAAAGATAGGAGATGTTCGATGGCAACTTGATCAGTTGCTGGATCAAAATCATGTAAATTGGCTAACAAAAAGCGCACAGTATTGCGAATACGACGATAGGCTTCTGTCATACGTTGCAAAATCTGTTCGGATACAGCGATCTCGCCACGATAGTCGGTCGCCGCAACCCACAAACGTAAAATATCACTTCCAAATTTTGTAATAACTTTCTCTGGATCGACGACATTGCCTAAAGATTTAGACATTTTTTTGCCTTGCTCGTCGACCACAAATCCATGCGTTAATACAGTGCGATAGGGAGCTTGCTGATGTAGAGCAACCGAAGTCAATAAAGAAGACTGAAACCATCCGCGATATTGATCTGAGCCTTCTAGATATAAATCAGCTGGATAGTTTAAACCTAAACGCAGTTGCAATACCGTCTCATGCGTAATGCCGGATTCAAACCAAACATCTAAGACGTCGTTTAAGCGCTCATATTCTTTATTATCTGGCCCAAGGAGATCTTCTGATTTAAGTGCATACCATGCTTCAATCCCATCTTGTTCGATGCGTTGTGCAATGTTTTCTAAAAAAACAAAACTTTTTGGATGCCATTGACCTGAATGTATATGTACAAATAGCGGGATAGGTACACCCCAACTGCGTTGTCTAGAAATACACCAATCAGGTCTGTTCTGGATCATTTCAGACATTCTGCTATGTCCCCATTGCGGTATCCAACGTACTTGATTGATCGCAGCAAGCGTTGCGCTTGCCAGATTAGGTTGGTGCATACGAATAAACCATTGTTGTGTTGCCAAAAAAATCAAGGGTGTTTTATGGCGCCAACAATGAGGATAACTATGCTGAATCTTAGCTTCTGATAATAGATTGCCGCGTTGCTGCAAAACAGATACGATTTGAGGTTCAATCGCGAGTACAGACATGCTTGCAAATAAATCAGTATTAGGTAAATAGCAACCGTCGATCCCAACTATATTCAGTGCTCTTAATTTATACTGTAATCCTAAAAGATAATCTTCTTGGCCATGCGCAGGCGCTGTATGCACAGCACCGGTGCCCGTTTCGCATGTAACATGTTTACCTAATACAATGGGGACAGAACGTTCATAAAAAGGATGTTTGAGTAATAATCCTTCTAAAATATAGCCTGGTATTTTGGTTAAAATTTTATACTCAGTCGTACCGTAACGCAGTAAACATGATTCCAACAACGCGCAAGCCAGTATTAAATATTGATTTTCTATTTGCAGTACGGCGTATTCAATCTCTGGATGCAAGGCTACCGCTTGATTTGCAGGCAAGGTCCAAGCAGTCGTTGTCCAAATTGGAATAGCAACAGGCAGCGTCTGCTTCGGCAAATTAACACGTTGCCAAAATTCATCTGGATCCACAACAGGGAAGCGTACATCTAAAGCAGTAGATTGTTTGTCAAGATAATCAACCTCCGCTTCCGCTAAAGCGGAGGCGCAAGCAATACACCAATGCACAGGTTTGAAACCGCGTTGAATATACCCTGCACGTAGCAGTTTCGCTAAAACTCGAATCGTATTCGCTTCATAGTTAAAATCCATTGTCAAATACGGATGTTCCCAATCACCTAGCACACCTAAACGCTGAAAAGCAGCGCGTTGTTGCACTATTTGGGTGCGTGCATGCTCGCGACAGGCATGACGAAACGCCGGTGCATCTAATTGTGTACCGACAGTTCCCTGTTTTTTTTCAATATTGAGTTCGATCGGCAAACCATGACAATCCCACCCTGGAATGAACGGTGCATCAAAACCACTCATGGTTTTTGATTTAACAATAATGTCTTTTAATATTTTGTTAACAGCATGACCGATATGAATGCGCCCGTTGGCATAGGGGGGACCATCATGCAGAATAAATTTAGGTTTGCCGATCGCGCGAGTGCGTAGCTGATCATAGAGTTGTATCGATTGCCAATAGGCATAAATTTCCAACTCGCGCGTATTTAAATTCGCTTTCATAGGAAATTTTGTATAAGGAAGATTCAGCGTATTTTTATAATCGATCATCGTGTTTTTAAACTTATTAACATAAACCTTGTTTTACGCAGGTTCCACTGACTGTCCAATTTAGACTATTGGCTTGTTCAGTGGGTGTTAAGATATAAGTAAAACTACTGGCTTTGTCGATTTTAATTCGACGTGAAGTAGCAATGATCTTTCCGCCTGTATCTACGGTAATTTCAGCAACATACCCTTTATCTTTCTCGGTCGCTTTAAAATCGTCAGGAATGCCATTTTTACCCGGGCTGCTGCACTCACCCAGTCCATCGTGTTCATGCGCACAGGTCGTAACTGCTAACTTAAACGGGGCAGTGGCTTGGATCACCTCAGTAAATTTGGCACGATTACTGTAATTCTGATAACTAGGAATTGCGATCGCCGCTAAAATACCGATGATCGCGATCACAATCATAAGTTCAAGTAATGTCAATCCTTGTTGTTTTTCAATTTTGTTCATAAAGGAAATACTCCATTCCATTAAAATTTAGGCAGCTTAGTGTAAAACGAAATTTATCATTTGTCATGAAGATCTGCCCCATGGACTTTAAGACGCTCTTCTTTATCGATCTCATAGCTATCGTCGATTACATGCAGAAAAACAGATGACAAACTGGATTGAATCAGAGGGAAAAATTCTTCAATGGGTACAGAACAATTACGCGTTCTTTCGATATAATCGCAAACCTCGGATAACCAATTGATAAACGCTCCTCTCTCACCCTCTACTGTCGCAAGACGCCTTTTGATGAATAAAAGTTTGCGAAAATCCAAGCAAGGATTGCGTGCTATTTCAAAATAACCTTGTAACCAATAACAAAATTGAAATGAAGTCATAAGAGTTTAAGATAAATGCTTATTTAGCAAAGATAGTTGCGTAGTAATGGTGATGCAGTAGAAGAACTAGGGGGAGATTCAGGTTGTCCATTCCCATTAAATCTAGAGGCGGAAGCATAAGCTGCATTCATACGGGCGCCACCTTTCTTTTGTATACTATGACCCTGAGCCTGGTCGATCAACTCAAAAACACGATAAATAGCTAAAAAATTGTTTGAAGAAAAAGAAAATTTAAATTTTTGGAGTGGAGTTGGTAAATCTTTATTAGATGACATGGTATTAATCTCAGAAATGGTGCACATTTTCTTAGCAAACCATTGATATCTTTCGTTAAAAACTTCATCTCGATTTGAACTGGGTGAAAGAAAAAACTCAATACCTGTGCTATCAACATTAAATTTTATTTCTTCTGTTTTAAATTCTAGATTTTCTACAAGCGATCGCCTGATATCTATTGCATTGATTCTGTCAGCCACTTCATCCTTCGTAGGCAGCGATGCTAAAAGATTCGGGCACTTTTTAAACGCTTCTTCCATGCACTCTAATAAATAAATTAATACACAAAATCTTTTATAACCAGACACTCCATTATAAAAGATATCCACAATCTTTTGGTAATCTTTAGCATTTTTCCTGAATGCATCGAGTTGTTTCTCGTAGTCAAGCAAAACTTTATCAGCGTAGTGCATTATTTCTTGCTTATATTTTTCCATTGCTTTTTTATAATCATCGTAATTGGATTGTGGCTGAGGGAGCTCAGGCGCTGTGGGTCTTTTAGGTTCCGTCTCGTAATCTATGAATAAGTTCATGCTTTGTGTTTCACAGTTGTCATAATAACGCTTCACAGTCTCAAGCATCTCTTGTACTGGAAGATTCTGAGAAGCAACTTCTGTATTGAAACTCTCTGGATCCTTAAGAAAGGCAACACCCTGAGTTAAAAAAAATTGATGTTCATCTTCTAGTAACTTTTTTATCTTCTGTTCTAATAATTTTTTCTTTTTTGATTTCTTCGAAGATTTTCTTGCATCATAAGCCTTCAATTCTTTTAGCTCTGCTGTTCGTTTGCCTAGGAGATTAGATTGTAAGGCATATAAACGTTCTAGCCCATCCAAGGATGACATTCCTAACTGAATGGATTTCTTTTCTAAATCTATCAAGCGTTTAAATAATTCTGATTCCTCATTTAATACCTTGCCCCAAGTAGTTAATCTCTGTTCGGTAAAGCGCTTTTCAGTAAAATCCGTGCCGCATTCCTGAGCGAAAGCAGCGTGTAGAAGAAACTCTGCTTCTTTTTTTATATCTTCCGCCCCGTCGAGAGTATCAGTACCCGCACCAGCCACAGTGCGCCACAATTCAAACAAATTAGTAAATAGCAACAGTTCATCACCGCTCTTTGACGTAGGCAATTTAAACAATTTCTGTAACGCATCAAGCTTAGTTAGATTTAATTGGTTTAATTGTTTTTCAAGAGATTCGCGGTGCAAATTTTTTGTTTTTTTATGAAATTTAAACATAATAACTCCATCATAAAATTTTTATTATTTTCTCGCCAGGCAGAAAAGTGGATGAATTTATAGCTCGAAGAGAGCGGCATGTCTATATTTATACGCACGATACGCTGATTCGTTTGTGATCGGTCAGACGCATTGCTGTTAAATGATTTCCCCAAACGCATCCAGTGTCCAAGGCGTAAACATTAGGTGTGTTATTCGTGTCGCCAAGTAATGCTGCCCAATGTCCAAATAAAATCTTATATGCTGCACTGCGGCGTTCAGGTATTTTGAACCAAGGTAAATAATTGTTAGGCAGCTGATTTAAGCCTGCTTTGTGCGTTCGTTCTATACGACCTTGTCGTGTACATAAACGCAATTGCGTAAAATAATAGAGGATAAGATTGATACGTTCCCAGCCGTGGAGTTGTTCATCCCAGATTTCAGGAATGGGTTCATACATATGCGCAAATAATTGCTGATAATGATCGCCGCGCAAGATCAGCTCAACTTCTTGGGCATAGGTTTGTGCTTGTTGCAAATCCCATTGTGGCGGCAAACCTGCATGAACTAAAACATGATGCGCTTCACTGTAAAGTAAAGGTCTTTGACGTAACCAATCGGCTAATTCATCGCGATCGGGAGCGGTTAAAATATTTTGTAATTGATCCGGTAATTCGATGCGACCATACCCATAAATTCTGGCTAATAAATACAAATCATGATTGCCTAATACAACGACACTGTGCGGCAAAGATTTTATAAAACGCAGTACTGCGAGTGAATCAGGCCCACGATTAACTAAATCACCCGTACACCATAACCTGTCACGTGCTGTGTCAAATTCAATACGATCGAATAAGCGCATTAAAGCATTGAAACAACCTTGAATATCGCCAACAACATAATCAGTCATGCTTTTTATAATTTTTTGGGAGAAGGAGAGGGAAATAAAGATAATGAGGGTGAGTATCCAGGAGTAAGCTGAGTAAGCAGATTTTGCGGAATCATAAAAAATAAAAAATCATTACGACCTGTAATGATGTGACTGTTTGTATATTTTTTATTTTGCTCGATGCTAGAAATTCCACCCAACAAACTATAATCGATACGATTAAGACTCGATAGACCCCCTTGAGGCGCATAGCGCCTAGCCAATTCACTGACTGATATTTGGTACAATTCCATGACACTGAAGAATTGACGTGCCAATTCATTGACGTTTTTATATTGGCTATCTTGCGCAGAAAATTCTTTTAGCAAGGCAGCGGAAACATTGATTTCATGTTCATTGAGATAGACCTGAGCATTGGAGTCTGTTTGACTAAAACTGATTTTACGATCACGTAGGCCTTCTCTAAACCATTTTAAAAAGGCAACCAGATCCGGAAACTGATCTTGAATATTGTTTAAATTTTCACAGTAGTTGCGGATGGATTCGGTATTGGCGCGTGGAATGATTTCCATACAAGGGGCCATGGGAGTGCGTCGTTCTCTTTCATAAAAAATAGCGAGCCAAGCTTGTAAAATATCTGCATTGCTACTGATCCAATGAAAGCCATTATGTTGAGCAAGACGTGTTTGCTCCAGAATTTGTCGTGCAAGCAAAGCGCTGGCTAGACGACATAACTCATCCAAATTTTCAGTTACATAATCCACGTGATAGGTCTTTGCTTGATCTTGATTGAGCATGGATCCTGTATAAGGATTCCAGAGTTTGAGCAAGCGGTTTTGATCGTCATAGAGGCTGATACGATATTTAGTCGCAATTTTTCCTAAATCCATCAGTAAAGCAGCTGTAAAACTGGCATATGTCCAAAGTGTATCGTTATCAGAAAGTTTTTGATTAATATTTTTTGGATCAAAATAATCCAAGCATAGCGCTAAGGTACGTGTTGCACGTTCCAAACCATGATCCAAGAATTCGCCTGTTTGTGAAAATAAACCGTGCTGATTTTCAGGTAATTGCTGAACGAACTCTGCAAATTGTTCGACAGAGATGAAAAAAAGTTCTGCGTATTTGTCGGGCATTCGAAGCAAGGAGCGAATTGTATCTAGAAATTCCTGTCTTTTATTCGTTTGCAACAAACTTGTAACGGGCTTGATAGCGAAACTGGCGGGTTTCGGATCAGGATTCGTGAAAAAATGTTTTATTTTCTCAAAAGGCGGCATATTTATTTCCGTATTTATTTCCGTATCATTAAGGATACAATTTAAGCGAATTGTACGCAATGATTTGATTTGTAGCTTGGATTAATACAACATATCATAAAATTTGTTTTTAAAATTTAGACAGATGATAGATAGCATGTGTCCCATTAAGATAGAACATTCCGATTTGCCATTGGCTTGTCCTTTGCCAACTCAAGCGTTGTGGAATCAACATCCCAGGATTTATTTGCCTATTGAAAAATCACGGCAAGTACTTTGTCCTTATTGCGGCACTGAATATTGCTTGGTGTCAAGCAAAGATGAGAGTTAATGTATGCAAAAAATTATTCGATACAGTGTTGCCTTATTTTTTTTCTATTTTTTTTATTCGCCATCGACGTATGCGCGAGCGTTCATTACAGATTACCATACTACATTTTTTCCAGCGCATGATAAGCATGGGCAATTAGTCATTGCTATTCGCTCTTATTATCTCGGTGCCAAGCCTTATTTTTTAGTCGTTGATCCTTACACTTTACGAACACAGGCCCTTTCAGCCTCTGACTTATCAGCCCGCAGGCGTGCCGCTTTACCGAGTGAGCGCTATTTTACCTACAGACAATTAAACAGTACGCCGTATATGCGCGCTTTATTTCAATATACAGGCATGCCTTATGCTGTGGAAAATGCGGGTATTACTCACGCTAATCACGCTGTAGTAGGTGAATTTCTAACCATTGATATGTGTCCTTCTTCCCATGTTTTTGAAAAAAAGTTTTTTATGCGACTTCTAGATAAAGCGAATCAAACGCATAAGAAGCTACCGATTGCCTTATCTGTTTCGGGTTTGTGGATCTTGGGCCATGAACAAGAATTTTCTTGGTTGTTGCAGGAAGAAAAAGCAAATAAATTTGATATTACTTGGACTAATCATTCATTTAGTCATGTGTATTACCGGGATCTACCGCTCGATCAGAATTTTTTATTGATGCCGCAGACAAACTTTTCTCAGGAAGTACTTGCAACAGAAAAATTATTATTGGAACGAGGAGAATTGCCTTCTGTGTTTTTTCGATTTCCAGGTTTGATTTCAAGTAAACAATTGTTGCTGGCTTTACGTGATCAGTTCAGTTTAATTCCAGTAGGTACAAATGCATGGTTGGCTCATGGTGGATTGATCAAGACAGGCAGTATTATTTTGGTGCATGGCAATGGAAATGAGCCAGCGGGCATCGCTAAAATAATGCCGCTTATTCAGACACTTACGTTACTGCCTTTGCAACAAGCTTATTAATTGAGTACTCGCGCTATTTGCAAATATCGTTTAGCTTACACAACTTTCTAGTATTTACTGACGCGCAATTCACTTGGGTTTCAGATAGAATCGGCGCTCCCTTATAGGGATACTGAAGGTTGATGTTTTTTTGTTTGGATCAACTGATGGTAAGCTGGATTGCTGACGCTGTCAGTGTTGGAAAAAAGGAGTGTAACTTTGAGTAACAATGAATGTGGCTTAAAGCTATTTTTTGCGATCGAATTAGATTATGAGCTGAAGAGAAGTCTAACTAAACTGATTGATGATCTTAAAAAACAACCTTGGGGACATCGGGTTAAATGGACTCAACCTGAAAATTTACATATAACTTTACGTTTTATTGGTTCTGTAGAACCAGCAAAAGTGCCTGAGTTGGCGGATGCCGTGCAGCAAGCGATCAAGAGCATTGGTTCTTTCCCTTTGCAGTTGGATACTGTGCGTTTATTTCCTTCTCCAACAGCGCCGCGTGCGATTGCAACGAATATTATCCCTATTGCGCAGTTATTTGATCTCGCCAATATATTGGAGGAAGTTATTTCTGGTTCTGGTTTTGCGCCTGAAACTCGACCTTATTTACCGCATCTAACTTTGGGGCGTGTTATGCATTATCATGCGCCTAATTTCCAGGAAGATCTTACCTTGAATGCTGTGACGATGGATGTTGAAGAAATCGTATTATTCAATACGCGTAAAGAGCTTAACCATCATAGTTATACACCGCTCGAGTATTTGCAGTTGGTTTAAAAAAGCTGCAATTTGCATTACCAGCATTCCGATAAAGTACCCGTGCTTGTTTTGTTTCCACGTTGATCTAAAGTGAAACTTGTACATTCGGAATCAGGAAAGGTAGCTGTTGCTTGTACAGCGTATGTCGTGTTGGTTGTCGCCAAGACCGCTAACTTGTAATACCCCTTGCTTGTTTTCTCAGCGCTGTCTAATTTTTCTAAATTCGCGTTTTTATAGCTGTTATTGTTAGCTATGTAATAGTCCTCCATGCGGTCAGTCAATTCTAATAAAGCGATCTTGGCTTCGGCACGTCGCGCTTTATTCATCGGTTGCGTATACATAGGATAAGCAATCCACGCCAATAGACTTACTAAAGTTAATACGAGTAAGAGTTCAATCAGTGTAAATCCAATTAACTTTCTAAATAATTTCATTGTAATTTTTTTAATCCAAATAGAGTACCTAACTTATTCATAAGCTGTCCAGAAATAGAGTCAGAAATCTGCTGTAACAAACCTGGTTTAACGGTAACGTTCACAATATTTTTATTTTTAATGATATCGCGTGCAAGCGAAT
>JABDAQ010000013.1 GCA_013289115.1 Gammaproteobacteria bacterium | reverse complement strand
TTCTTTAGCAAAATAATACCGCAGCATCGACAGATTTAAGGTCTTCCCAAACCGACGCGGGCGCGTGATGAGAATAATGTCGGCAGAATCCTCAAGTATTTCTTGAATAAAAAGACTCTTATCCACAAAGTAATGTTTCTTTCGGATTAAAAGGCCAAAGTCACTTTGGCCAATCGGCATTTTTAACTTCATCATCGCATTTTCTCGAAAAATTTTTACTGCTTAGCATAAACAATTTTTTATGATAATTTCAAAAAAATAATACTGCCTAAAACCGAAATACATCAATACGCGCTGGCGGAACATTACGCCAAATATGTTTACTATAAAGATGCTTTAACTGAGGAGAGGGTGAGATCGGTCGACCGCAAAGACTATAAGTATATTGAATCAATAATCCGCCTTTACGTAGTAATTTATTGACTTCAGAACCGACTGTGTGAACCACATGATCAGGGAGACAACGTAAAGGCAATCCAGAAATAATTGCTTTAATCGGCGCGGTTTCTTTTTCTAACAAATGACTCAAATTCATGGCATCGCCATGAATTATGTGCAGTTTTGGAAAGCGTACCTGCAAATGACGCGCTAACTTATCAGAACATTCAACGACACGAATATCACGACTAGGAACTGTACTATTCAAAAGCGCATGAGTAATCGATCCTGTACCTGCTCCTAATTCAATCACGATGCCGGGCTGTGTATCTTTTGATAATTCTAATGCGATTTTCCGAGCCAACGTTTTAGAACTTGGAAATAAAGAACCAACAGAACGCGGATTAGCCATGGCCGCTCGAATAAATAATATAAATTCCGTCATTTATTTACCTTTCGTTGAGTTTAAGTGAAGACGTAGTAATTAGCGTTTGTATTATTTACCGCGATGAATCTTGAATACAGTTTTGAGTGTTCTCACTGCGCGCAGTACACAGGCCAGATGTTTACGATTACGTACTGAAGATAAAACGAGATGAATGATGGCATGTTCTTTGTCCCGATTTTCAAGTTTTAATGTATCAATTGACACATTTTCTTGCGTGATCTTATTAGTTAATTGTGCTAAAACACCACGCTTATTAATTGCTTCAATACGCAATTCTACCTTAAAATGTCCGTTTAGGGTTTCTTCCCATTCAAGAGGCAGTGCTTTCTCTGGATTACGTTTAAGACTGCGATTAACAAATTTACAACGCTTCATATGAACTGTTAATCCACGACCTAACGTAAAAACACCCATAATTTCATCATCTGGTATAGGCCGACAACATTCTGCAAATTTAATAAGCGCGCTTTCAGTACCGTTGATCAACAATGCATGTTTTGTATGAATTGACGCTATTACCTCTTTGTAACCAATATGCTCTAATACAGTGTCTGTACTTAAATGGCCAAATCCGACAGCCTCCAATAAATCCTCTTCACCTTTATAATCTAAAACTTGCAACAGATGATCGATTATTTTTGGATCTACGTAAGACCAACTACTCCCTAAATTGACGAGCGCATTATCTATTAAACGCTGTCCAAATAAAATAGCTTCGCTGTATTGTTGTGTTTTTAAAAATTGCCGAATATGACTGCGTGCCTTTCCAGTGACTACAAAATTCAACCAGCTTGAACGCGGGGCTGTGTTAACATCCGTAATGATTTCAACCTTTTGTCCGCTACTTAAATGCATACTCAAAGGCGCTAAATGCTGGTCAATGCGTGCAGCAACACAATGATTGCCTAAATCCGAGTGAATTGCATACGCCAGATCAATCGGTGTAGCATGATTAGGCAGCTCGATAATATCGCCCTTAGGCGTAAAAATGTAAACATCCGTAGGAAATAGATCTGCCTTGATCGTTTCAATAAACTCTAAAGAATCGGGTGTGATTTTCTGCAGATCCGATAGTTGCTGTAACCAAGCACAGGCTTTGATGTGAGCGCATTGTTGATCTGACTCTAAGTTTGATAAATGATGAGTAACGCCATAATCTGCGCGATGATCCATTGCCAAAGTGCGAATCTGGATATTAATAAAACAAGCAGAAGGACCACATAGCGTTGTGTGCAAAGCTTGATAGCCGTTTGTTTTCGGTACGGCAATGTAATCACGAAATTGTTCAGGCAACGGCTTAAATAAATGATGTATAACACCCAAGCTGCGATAACAATCATCTACGGTTTCAACGATAATATAGAAGACTGGTTTGTCCATGATCTCATTAAAAGTACGATGTTTTTCCTTCATATTTTTATAGATTTGATAGAGATGCTTAGACTTATGTCCAATCGCGTGAAGTGCAATACCGTGACCTATTAAACCCTTTTCTAAAGTTTTCTCTATTTGACGCAATGAGACCTCATGTTTGCGTTTAGATTTTTTGGCGGCCAATTGCAACACTGAATAACGATACGGATAGAGATTCGAAAAACAAAGGTCCTCAAGTTCAATGCTGATCGTATGCATACCCAGTCTTTGAGCAATTGGCGCATAGATTTCTAGTGTTTCTTTTGCAATACGCAGACGCTTTTCTTTTGGCATAGCACTAAGCGTCGACATATTATGCAAACGATCAGCCAATTTTATAATAATGACGCGAATATCTTTAGCCATCGCTAAAAGCATTTTTCTAAAATTTTCCGCCTTAGCTTCTGCTTTACTGATCGATTGAACATGAGTTAACTTACTGACTGCATCGACTAAATCGGCAATTTCAGATCCAAATAACTCGCTAATACCTTGTTTTTCAATAGGCGTATCTTCTAACACATCATGCAAAATCGCCGCGATGATCGTTTGTGTATCCATATGCACCTGCGCCAAAATTTTGGCGACAGACAATGGATGTGTGATATAAGGATCACCGCTACGGCGCCGCTGACCTGCGTGAGCTTGCACAGCAAATTGATACGCGTAGATAACTTGATCAATCTGCTTTTCAGTAAGATAGGCCTGCAACTCGCGCTTAAGCCCATTAAATAAACTCATTCAACGCCCGATATACCACTGTCATCATCTGGTTGATGCATCCACGATAGCATCGTGTAATCTACAGGCAATCTACCAGAGCCAATTTCCCGTAGCGCAATTACAGTGGGCTTATCACCGTCCTCGCTCACAAGCGCCGTTCCGCCTTTTGCTAATTGACGAGCTCGTCTCGCGGCTTGGAGAACCAAATCAAATTGGTTATCCTTAAACATTAAACAATCTTCAATTGTTACACGTGCCATTACTTCTCCTATTATTTACTAAAAACTTCTGTGACATCTAGCATGCGATTAGAAAATCCCCATTCGTTATCGTACCAAGCCAATACTTTTACAAAATCCCCAATCACTTTTGTTTGAGTCGCATCAAATGTAGAGGATGCGCTATCGTGATTATAATCAGCTGATACTAAAGGCGCTTCGCTGTAATTTAATATACCAGGCTGAGCTATCGCTGCCATTTTTATAATTTGATTCACTTCTTCGACACTCGTTTTGCGTTTTGCCTGAAAACTTAAATCAACTAAGGAAACATTAATCGTTGGAACGCGTATCGCCAAACCATCCAGCTTGCCTTCCAACTCAGGAATAACTAGTCCAATTGCCGCTGCCGCACCCGTTTTCGTTGGGATAATAGAATGTGTAGCTGAACGCGCTCGATGTAAATCTTTATGATACGTATCTACCAATACTTGATCATTGGTATAAGAATGAATCGTTGTCATCAAGCCTGATAATAAACCCAGTTTTTCATGAAGCGGTTTTACTAAAGGTGCCAAACAATTCGTAGTACAGGATGCGCAAGAAATAATTTGATCGCTTGCTTTCAATGTGTGATGATTCACGCCGTAGACAATCGTTGCATCAACCGTTTTACCTGCAGGCGCTGAAATGATTACTTTTTTCGCCCCTGCTGTTAAATGTTTGGCTGCAAGTTCTCGTTTATTAAACAAACCTGTACATTCAAGTACAATGTCTACGCCTAATTTCCCCCAAGGTAGTTTTTCAGGATCGCGTTCGGCAAGAACCAAAATTCTATGACCCTCGATAACCATAAAGTCGCCATCGACTTCTACAGATCCGGAAAAGCGACCATGTGTCGTATCGTAACGTGTTAAATGTGCATTGATATTAATATCGCCTATATCGTTCACCGCTACGATCTCAATATCATAGGGTTTTTTATTTTTAAATTTTCTACTTTCAAGTAAAGCTTCAAATAAAGCACGTACCGTGAGACGGCCAATACGACCATACCCATTAATGGCAACTTTGGTAGTCATGTTTCTTTCTCCGATTAATAATAATTAATTCATTCACAGTATTCATTAAAATATCTGTCGTCACTGCACAAGCCTTAAATACCTGATCGCCAGGTGCAGAGAACCCATAATGATCGATCCCAATGACTCTGCCCCAAGGACCCGCATACGTATGCCAAAGATGCGTTGTTCCTGCCTCAATACAAATGCGTGTCATTATTTCACTCGGTAAAACAGATTCTTGATAGTGAGTGTCTTGCTGCGCGAAACGATCAATACAAGGGAATGAGACAACACGAATACTTTTCCCCTGCTCGGTTAATAAAGTGGCCGCACGCACCGCCAGTTGAACCTCAGAACCCGTCGCAATAATAATTGCATCTAAAGGCCCAAAACCATCTATTAAAATATATCCACCCCGTGAAACCAACTTTAATGTTTGCTCAGTATGTCTCTGCGTTGGTAGATTTTGTCGACTCAATAATAAACAGGTTGGACCTTCAATACGCTCCAGCGCAGCTTGCCAAGCTAAAGCTGTTTCAACAATATCACAGGGACGCCAAATAGATAAGTTAGGAATAAGTCGCAACGCATTAATATGTTCTATCGGCTGATGCGTTGGTCCATCTTCACCTAAACCGATCGAATCATGACTGTAGATAAAAATAACACGTAAACGCATCAAAGCGGCCAAACGTACAGCATTGCGTGCATAATCACTAAATACTAAAAAAGTTCCTCCGTAGGGAATCAGTCCTCCATGTAAAGCAATGCCATTCATAAGGGCGCTCATGCCAAATTCGCGCACACCATAATGCAAATAATTTCCTACAAGATTGTATTTATCAAAACGTTGGCAACCCGACCACAACGTTGCATTCGATTCTGTTAAATCAGCGGATCCGCCGAATAATTCAGGTAAAATAGGACCTATCTGATTTAAAACTTTCTGTGATGCCTTACGTGTAGCCATTGCCTGATCTTGATTTATAGTTTCTTTCAATACGCATTGAAATAAATGACTCAAGTTTTCAGGTAATTGGCCTTGCATACGCCGCGTGAATTCTTGCGCCAACTCAGGATAATCTTTCTCATACAAAATCCATTGTTCATTCCAACTCTGCTCCCATTGCGCTCCGCGATCGCACGCATCCCAAGCCTGATAAATAGCATCAGGAATTACAAATGCCTCATCAGTCCAACCGAGTTGTTGACGTGCTTGCAAAACTTCTTGTTCACCCAATGGTGCACCATGAACACGCGCATCTCCTGCTAAATTCGGCGATCCAAATCCAATAATGGTCTTGCAACATAATAAACTTGGCCGCAGAGAAACCTTCTGTGCTTCTTTGATAGCAAATTCAATTTGCGCAGGATCATGACCATCAACGAGCATAACGTGCCAACCGTAGGAGGCGAAACGCTCTGGCGTATTATCAGTAAACCAAGGCGTTACCGATCCATCGATAGAAATCCCGTTATTATCCCAAAATGCGATCAATTTACCTAAACCTAAACAACCGGCGAGTGAAGCAGCCTCATGTGAAATTCCCTCCATTAAACAGCCGTCTCCTAAGAAAACATAGGTAAAATGATCCACGATTATACAGGTTGATCGATTAAAGTAAGCCGCCAAATGTTTTTCTGCAATCGCCATACCCACAGCGTTTGCAAATCCCTGCCCGAGAGGACCTGTAGTTGTTTCAACACCGGGGGTTATACCGTATTCAGGATGGCCTGGGGTTTTAGAATATAACTGTCGAAACTGTTTAATATCTTCGATCGACAGATCATACCCCGATAGATGCAATAAAGCATATTGCAACATAGAACCGTGACCGTTTGATAGAACAAAGCGATCACGATTAGACCAATTCGGATTATTTGGATTATGTTTTAGAAAATAAAGCCATAAAACTGTAGCAATATCGGCCATACCCATCGGCATACCGGGATGACCCGAACCAGATTTTTGTATGGCGTCCATACTCAGAACACGTAGAGCATTCGCTAAAGCAGGAGAATGATTCATGGGAATAAGATGATCATGATAAAGTAACACATGATCAGACCGTACCATAGATCCCTTATTATTCTCAACGCAGCCATTAAAATTTTCGTTTTGGTTCCGATTTTGGTTTCGGATCTAAATCTGGGCAACATTGTACAGGCTTAATAGAAATAAGTTCAGGATGACCCTCATTAAGCATCCAAACACCTCCTGAGCAAAACCATCCCTTGTTTTCATAAAGACATCTTTGCAAAGAAATCGGGCTACTGATTGGATCAATATCCAGAACTTTTTTTATCCCTTCACTACCGAAGCATAAATACGCAGCCGCCATAATGGCATACTCTGCAAACTCCGTACAAATAAATCCCTTTTTAAATGTACGCAAGCTTTTTTCTTTTTCAAACGTTTGAACAAACTCACCTACGTGTTCTTTTAAGTTAGCGGGCGCAGGATCACAGCGGTCTATAAGGGATTTAACGCAATTGACTATAGAATATTCAATTTGATTTTTTTTGCTTTTGGCAGCATTTTGAGAGAAAAAATTTATTATATTCAATAATATATTTAAAAACTGATCTTGTTCTGCAATCAATTGTCTTTGTTTCTCGTCTGAAAGCGTTGGATCAAGGGGCGCCAAAACAAAAGTCTCAATACCTCGCGTGCCATCTAAATAATTTGTGTGAATGCCATTTGCAACAACCTCAACGATCTTATAAGGCTTGTTGTCAGGGCCAATCATTTGATGCTTTTCAGCGTGACTATCAGTACTGTTGACCTGCTCATTGGGATCAGTCACGATTGCAACATGAACGGCATTGGCTGTTACACCGGTTCCTTGCGGTACAAAACACCATTGGCTCATTTTAGTAATTGCAGGCGCAAGATTCCCTGTATAACAATCTTCCATGATCGATTTAGGGTCTACGAATATAATGAGAGTGCCCGGTTTTAAGTTAAATTCTTTTACAATTGAATTTTCATTTTTATTTGATGTGGGCTGAGAGGTAATTGGTTTAATTAATTTTTGAAAATATCCAGGTTCTGTCATAAATCACACTCCTGTATGATAAATAGATTTTCCTATTACTTGTCTTGATAAATCGAAATGAATTAGACTGATTTTTTTAACATTTTATAAACAGCATGCAGATCATCTTAGCCAATCCACGCGGTTTTTGCGCAGGGGTAGAGCGTGCCATTGAAATCGTAAAGCGCGCTTTACATGCCTTCGGTCCACCGATCTATGTACGCCATGAAGTAGTACACAATCGTATTATTGTTAAAGAATTAGAAGATGAAGGAGTTGTTTTCATCGAAGACATTACTCAAGTACCCGAACAATCAACGATTATTTTCAGTGCGCATGGGGTATCTCCGGCGGTCGTTATGCAAGCTAAGCAACGCAATCTCCGGATCATAGATGCAACCTGTCCTTTAGTTACTAAAGTACACAATGAAGTAGCGCGCAGCAGTTTGCATGGCCAAGAATGTATTTTAATCGGGCATCAAAATCATCCTGAAGTAGAAGGCACTTTAGGGCATTACACAAATAAACAAGCTGGAATCTATCGTGTAGAAACAGCAAAAGATGTTTTTAATTTAACAGTGCGCGATCCTGAGCTTTTAAGTTACGTAACACAAACCACTTTATCTTTAGATGATACTGCTGATATTATCGCCGCCTTACAGAAACGTTTTCCTAAAATTAGAGGACCCAAGCTTAATCATCTCGCCACATCCGAAACACAAGGTGATATTTGTTATGCCACGCAGAATCGTCAAGATGCTATCAAACGATTGGCACAACAAACAGAGATAGTTTTCGTAATTGGATCAGCCAATAGTTCGAATTCCAATCGCTTAAAAGAAGCAGCAGAACGCTACGGAAATCCTGCTTACTTGATCGATTCGGCCGAACAAATACAGCGATCCTGGCTAGATAAAAAAACTAAAATTGGCATCACAGCCGGCGCATCTGCTCCAGAATGGTTGGTACAAGATCTTATCGCTTATTTAAAAAATTTGCCTGGATTTGAAAACTGTACCGTATCCGAACTAGAAGGTTTGCTTGAATCGGTTAAATTCGCTTTGCCAAAATCATTGCGTACGAGTAACCCTGAAGCGATTCATTCGTAACAAATACTGCAGAATTACTTATTGTGATCGATTTTTTGCTCTAACCGTTTAAATAAGGAATCATTATCTGTATTAAAAGTACTGGCTTTTTTTCTACAAACTCTACAAATGCCGATGACGCACTTGAATGTTCGGGTATTGAGTCTTTAAGTATTTAGCGAGCTGTTCGGTTAAATATACGGAGCGATGTTGACCTCCTGTACAACCGACCGCAATCGTTAAATACATGCGTTCACTGTTTTGAAAAAGTTTCAGTGAACTTTCTAGAAAACATACGATGGCATCTAAAAAGGCTTGCGTATTTGGTTGCTGCTGCAGAAAATGCGCTACATCAGTATCTAATCCCGTTAAACTGCGCAACTTGGGATGCCAATACGGATTAGATAAACAACGGGCATCAAAAATAAAATCAGCATCAGGCGGCATGCCAAATTTATAACCAAATGATTCAAAAAATAAACAAAGCTCATGCGGACTTTTGTAGGCAACTCTTTGACGTATCAGCTCGCGCAATTGCTGCACAGTGAGATGACTTGTGTCTATTTTTAAATCTGAAAAACTTAAAATACTACTTAAAAGTTGCGTTTCGTTCTGAAGCGCCTCTTCTAAAGAAACCTGACGCGATGCCAAGGGATGTTTACGACGTGTTTCGTTGAAACGATTGACTAAAATGCGATCGTGCGCATCAAAATAAATAATCCGACACTGTGCACCATGATTTTTTATCGTATGCGTTAGATTAGCAAAATAATGTGCATCTAAATCAAAATTACGCGCATCAATGCTAACCGCTACATGGCTCGCTTGTAATTGAATACGCTCTACTAAATCAGGTAATAAACGAATGGGTAAATTATCAATACAGTAATACCCTAAATCTTCCAATAAATTTAAACAGATAGTCTTCCCTGCACCTGAACGACCACTAATGATTAATAGATTCATGAAAAAAATTTTATTACCTGTTCATTAAACGATTAACGTTTTTTATCTTCTAGCTTTTGTTTTAATTTTATGGTTTGCTGCTTGATCTTATCGTGCAACAAATCAATTGCAGTGTATAAAGTACGCGACATTGCTTTCGCATGTAAATCATGGCCTGCCATATAAATATCTGCTTCAGCAATTTGATCTAATTTTTCTACTTTTAAACGGATAGCAAGACGTGTTGTTTCATGCAACAGTGAACCTAAACGTTCAAATTTTTTAAGCACATAATCATGTAAAGCCTCGGTTACTTCTAATCCATCGCCCGTAATATAAATTTGCATAGCGCGTGTTCCTTATAGATCAAACTCATGGCCCAAATATACCTCACGCACCTTCTTATTGTTAAGTATTTCGTTCGCAGAACCTGAACAAATAATCTCGCCTTCGTTCACAATATAAGCACGTTTACAAATGGTTAAGGTTTCACGAACATTATGATCCGTAATGAGAATACCGATACCTCGTTTGCTTAATTGACTGATCATACGTTTGATATCGAGTATAGAAATTGGATCAATCCCTGAGAATGGTTCATCTAATAGTATAAATTTAGGTTCTAAAACCATAGCGCGCGCAATTTCTACACGACGTCTTTCTCCTCCTGAAAGACTGATTCCAAGCGCAGTGCGAATATGTGCGATACGAAATTCATGAAGTAAATAATCTAAACGTTCTTCTTGCTGAGCGCGTGTCAAATCTTTACGTAACTGCAAAATAGCAAGAATATTTTCAGCAACCGTGAGTTTGCGAAAAATGGAAGGCTCTTGAGGCAGATAGCTAATTCCATAGCGTGCACGAATATGCATCGGTGTGTAGGTAATATCACGATCATTTAACATGATCGTACCGCGATCACTGCTTACTAAACCAACGATCAAATAAAAACAAGTCGTTTTTCCTGCTCCGTTGGGTCCTAGCAATCCGACTACTTCGCCAAGTTCAACCTGTAAAGAAACATCTCGAATAATAGAACGTGAACGATAATATTTAGCAAGATGTGTTGCGATCAATTGACTCATGATCGTTTCTGAAAATCTTTAGGAGATTGTACGATAATATGCGTACGTCCTTTATTTGAGGCAGGAACAATGACTAATTTCTTTTTGAAATCATAATTTACCTGTGGACCAAAAAATTGATCATGACCTTGAGTTAAATGTGCATTGCCGATGAGTTGCACCCAACCTTTTATTGGATATAAATAAATAACGTTGCCCGTTGCGATAAACTCAGGCTGTTGTGGTTCTAATAAAGTACGATAGCATGCTGGCTTACCTGAAATCATAAGCTTTACCAATTTTCCCTGATCATCTAAATAAGTCTTACCAAAATCAGCTTGAATCACCGTTGTACCCTGAATTAATTGAATATGCCCCCAATAGGTTCCTATCCCTGTTTTTTTATCAAATTGCGCGCTATCTGCGTTAACTTGTATAGGCAGTTGCGCGTCCGTGTTCAAAGCTCGCACACAATAAGGCGTCAAAATCAAAAACACAAATAAAAAAATAATACGATACTTCATGGATTGTTCATCTGTAATTGCGCACGCACTTGATGTTGTAGATGAATTATTTTTGTTTTGAAATCAGCATGCATCCCAATCGCGTGCACAATCTGATTCGGCTGAATAAAAGTAACCGGCTTTGGCGTCACGGCTGTTTTATCTGAAAGATTAATAACGACATAGGACGTCGCCACCTGTGTTGCTGCTACTCGAGGTTGCTGCGCTAATGTTTGTATAAGAAAAACGTTATTCCACAACGTGACAATGGGTCGATAATCTTCAATTTGACCATCGTTTGCAGAAAGTTGCCAAGTTGTATCTGCGCTAGCGAATAAACGTAGAATAGGTTTTTGTAAATACGTTGTATTTTGAACAGGATTATGTTGAGCAAAGGGAGTATGCAGTTCATCGTACAGCTGGCCACTGTCAGAAAAATGTTGAACAAAAACATCCATAGCATAGTAATCTGGACGATTGGATACAGATGCGCTCACAATGCTGCGTGTTAAACGATGACAGGCATACCATAAACCTAAAAAAATAAATAGGATAAGCAATCCCTGTAGCAACATAGTTCTAAACGACATGAACATACACTTCAATGATCTAGGCGCATTCCTTGGCTCAATAAATCGTGAATATGAATAACGCCTCTGAGCGTATTATCTGTATCAAGCACAGGCAACGCGGTTATTTTATATTCTTCCATCATTATAAGCGCTTCACTCGCCAAGCAATCAACTGTAATAGTCTTACACGAACGATGCATATGCTGTTCAATCACAGTCCGCCGCAGATCAATGTTTTGATCAACAGCGCGACGCAAATCTCCATCCGTAAAAATTCCAATTAATTTACGATCCTGATCGAGAATTAAAATTGAACCTAAACATTTCTTTGACATCTCTACGATAGCATGAATTAACATAGTATCTGGCGTACATGCTGGAATATGTGCCTCTGTGCGCATGATTTCAGAAACACGCAAGGATAAATGTAACCCGAGACTTCCCTTTGGATGCGTTTTAACAAAATCACTCGCAGTAAAATTTCGTGCTGTCGATAAAGCAATAGCCAATGCATCGCCCATGACCAAACTGGCGGTCGTGCTTGTGCTGGGCACTAAACCCAAAGGATCAGCTTCTTGTACTTTTGGAATAACAAGCGTCAGCGTAGCGTGTTTTGCTAAAGTAGATTGATCACTTTTTGTAAGTGCAATCACAGGTAATTGTAATGAAGACAGGCTGCTTAAAATATTAATAATTTCTTGTGTTTCTCCCGAATAAGAAATCACAAGGATAATGTCTGCTTTTGTCAACATTCCTAGATCACCGTGACTGGCTTCGGAAGCATGTACAAAAAAAGCTGGACTGCCTGTTGATGCGAAAGTAGCCGCAATTTTACGCGCAATATGACCTGATTTTCCTACACCGATCACAATGATATGACCCTGACATGCTAAAAGCATCTGACATGCCTGTGCGAACGTATTATCAATTCGTTGTGCCAAAGCGGTGATCGCGCGTCCTTCGCTCGCAATAACAAAGCGTGCAGTAGTACAAAATTGCGGATCAATCATCAAACTTCCTATTTAATTTGGATTTTCCAAACTCAAAGTGCCTGTATTATGATCGTAGGCAAACAATTCAGCATAACGACCCCAATCGATCACGGTACGCAGTACTCGTTCTGCTTCTTCTTCACTAAGAAAATCTTCCAATTCATTAAGAAACCGTTCTTTGGAAGCGCGTTGCCCAGGTCGTTCTTCTAAAACACGACGGATATGTCTTGGCAAGGGCACATAACGCACTAAATGGGTTGCAAAAATTCTTTTACGCTCCAAAATATCGGCATTTGCGAAGGCTTTACCGGCAGAAGTTAGCATGAGATAGGTATTATCAACATGAGCAAAGCGTAAAATATCAAGCACTTCAGCCAAACGCGATAGATCATCAATGTCAAGGTGTGAATATTCAGCCAATTCAGGCAATTCAATGCGACCCTGAGATTCAGCCTCATCCAGCGTTTCAATCAGCCCTGTAAGTTCCGAAAGATCAGCACTTGGAAGACGATAACCGATACTTGTAATGCGCAGTCGCATATTACGTGCTTCCTTATTCGTCATTAAATGGCTGGTAATCAATAAATAAACTTGATCGACCAAATTACGAAAAGCAATATCTTGTTCAGCACGTGGATACGGTAAAGGCACAGCGAATTCGGCACAAATTCTACCCGGATTACTATTAAAAATAATAATACGATCAGCCAATAATACGGCTTCTTCAATATTATGTGTTACGAATAAAATACCTTTAGTCTGCGTTTTTTTACCATGCCATAAATCCATAAGATCATTTTTTAGATTATCGGCTGTCAGTACATCTAAGGCTGAAAAAGGCTCGTCCATCAATAAAATATCTGGATTAACAACTAAAGCACGAGCAAAACCAACACGCTGACGCATACCACCGGACAATTCCTTCGGATAGGCTGACTCGAAACCATCGAGGCCTATTGTATCGATCGCCTGTAAGGCGCGTGCACGCCGCTCAACACGCTCCACGCCTACGGCTTCCAATCCTAGCTCTACATTTTCAAGCACGGTTAACCAAGGTAAAAGTGCAAAATTCTGAAATACCATTGCCATACCGTACACGGGCCCTGTGACTGTCCGTTCGCGATACATAACATTGCCTGTACTGGGTTGAGTTAAACCCGCAACAATGCGAAGTAAGGTTGACTTTCCTGATCCAGATTTTCCGAGCAACGCTACCACTTCACCTTCATAAAGCTTGAAATTAATATTATCTAAAACAAGCAATTCTTGTTGTTCCAGTCTTTTAAATGATTTAGAAATATTTTCAATATGAATGATCGGGTTCATGATTTATAACCTATAACGAGATTGCGCAAACCGATATAAAGGACTCCAGATCATGGAATTCATTAATAAAACAATCGCGCTCATGACTCCGATCCCAAGCGCTACTTTAGGAAAATCGCCTTTAGACGTATATTGGGCAATATAGGCACCAATGCCCGAAACTGTTAGTGTGGTTTTTCCCCAACTTACTACTTCAGAAATAATGCTAACGTTCCAGCAACCACCTACCGCCGTGATCGCACCGGTTAAATAATAAGGAAAAATACCTGGCAAAATAAAACGTCGCCACCATTGCCATCCATGAATACCAAAATTATCACATACTTGCTTGAGATCTTTAGGTAACACAGCCGTGCCAGCAATAACATTGAACAAAATATACCACTGTGTTCCTAGCAGCATCAGCGGTGTGATCCAAATCTGCGGATTAAGATGCCAACGTAGAATCGCAATAACGACAAGCGGAAATAATACATTACTAGGAAATGCAGCAAAAAATTGTGCAATAGGCTGAATCAACGCCGTAGCATGATGTCTCAAACCGATCCAAACGCCCAAAGGAACCCAAATCAAACTGGAAATCACGATCACGACTAAAACACGCAACGTTGTAATTAAACCGAGACGCGCTACATGTAGCACTTCCGACCAAACCGTATTTTTTATTAAAAACTGAATAGAGGTCCAAGCGATGATTGATAAAATAACTGTCAGCACAACATACCACGCTATAGCGCCGAGTCGTTTCCAATGCTGGGTTACTTTTATTTTACTTGCTCTGCCTATACTGCCTTGATTCACACAGAAATCACATAGACGACTCAACAATAAATTTAGATATTTTAGAATATGAGTATGTTGGATCAAGCGCGTTACCCAAGAACGTTTCATGGGACCGTGATCATCTGATTCCATACTAAATTTTGTAGACCAATTTGATAAAGGTCGAAACAACAGCTGATCGTATAATAGAATAACTAACAACATGGCTAAGATAGTGTAAAAAACCGCATGTATGTCCGCGTGAGCAATAGCCAAACCCAAATAAGATCCGATACCAGGCAAACTGATGGTCTGATTGTTCACGGAAATAGTTTCAGAGGCTACCAAAAACATCCAGCTGCCTGACATAGACATCATGGTATTCCACAACAAACCTGGAATTGAAAAAGGCACTTCAAGTTTCCAAAACCGTTGCCAAGCAGACATATGTAAAATTTCAGTTGCTTCTCTTAATTCAACTGGAATTGAACAGAGGCTTTGATAAAAACTCAAAGACATATTCCAAGCTTGCGCTGTAAAAATAGCAAATATCGCAGCGCATTCAGGACCTAAGCGACTATTGGGAAACAAAGCAATGAATCCTGTCACGGTGATCGATAAAAATCCCAATACAGGAACCGATTGCAAAATATCGATACACGGAATAATCAAACTCGCAGCACGTTTGCTCTTCGCAGCCCAGGTTCCAAAAATAAACGTAAAAAGTAAAGAAAAGATAATTGCTATAAATAAGCGCAGAACAGTAAATAATGCATACTTAGGAAGTTGATTAAGATTAAGCGAAAGCGCCAGTTCGGAACCGAGTGGATAAGGTGCTGTCATTTGCTTGCTGCCCCAAACAAATAAGCTAAAAACACCCACTAAAATGAGAATTGCTAAAACATCCCAGCGATTTGGTACAATTTTCGTCTCAGAGAAACGATGATAAATTTTCATCATAGCTCTAGCCCTGGGTTACTTAGAGCCTGTCCCTAAAGCGTCTCACAGAACAATGAAAACCCGCTTTAGGGATAGAATCTAAATATATTGATTGAAAGTTTTTACATGTCTAATACTGTATCAAAGTGATTAGGCAACAAACATTGCGCTGCCATCTCAAGTGGATGCACCGTATCAGGACATATTTAGCTTGTCAACCAGGAAACAATCACTCAATGTCCCTTAAAGGCTTTTTGCGCTATTGTATTGAAGTGATGGCGCAATCTGATCGGTTTTTTCATTGTCGTTATAAAGAGCATTTTTCGGCCATGAATTTAAAAAATTGGGCGAGCCACAAAAAGAAATCGATTTTTCATCATTAGAATTATTATTAATCCGATCTTCTTTTTTTTGAATCAAGATCAACTTAGTTTCTATTTTCTTATCTATTTTCTTAGCATCTGCCCTCAATTGATTTTCTTTTAAGCTCAAGAATTGATCGCGCTGTAGCTCAGATTCCTTCATTTTTACATGTACATTCAATGCACCCATAACACACTCTGCTTGTTTTGCTTCACTATTCCAGGAATATTCGAAGTAGCGTGACAAAGTCAAAATGAGGGCGAAGACACATAAACCAACAAAAAAGATCGGCCATCCTCCGCTGACAGAGCCCGTAACCACTATAAAAAACCCGATAGCAGGCACAGCAACAACACGCATAATCACGCTGGCTGTCGAGCTTGCACCGAATAAATTTTCTGAACGTTGTAAGATTTGTTTAGCACAGCGCCATACTTGAGAGAATCCAGTGCGCTTACCCTCCTCTTTACAACGACGCAAAGCACAATGCACTTCTTTTAAAGACGCAGATCCATACATGAGCTTATCGCGATAATCAGAAGTTTTTTCGATGTCGCATTCTAAACTTTCTAATTGTTGCTCTGCTTGTTTTAATTCAATCTTCCTTTGTTGATAATTTTTATAAGCAAAATAAACTCCCATCATAAAACCGGCAACTACAGTTCCTATGAATAGGCTTGCAGCCGCGCCTGGCAGCGCAAATAAAGCAGGACCGACACACGCTTTTACAACATCACCGCACATCCAAGCAATAAAAAAGGCAGCTAAAAATCCCCGAGCGAGTCCCAAAATTACAGCAAAAGCCAAACGCAATTTTCGATGAGCAAGAGAAGCCTTTTTTACTTCATCCATTAAATTTGCTACAGAAATGCAATTTTGATTCTCATTATTTTGCAGTTTGCATTGCATCATAATAGTAAGCAGTATCGCGTGTTTCTGCGTTTCTATTCTTTTAGCCTCTTCGAGTTCTCGCTGCATTTGCAGTGCATCGACCGCATAAGCTCTGCAAGTAGCATACAGAAGAAAAAATAGATAACTCGCTATAATCGGCATAAGCGGAACAGTAGCACTTACAAACACAAGCGGAATAATGGCATTGAGCGCGAAAAAATTCCAATAAATAAAACTCGCTTTCTCTAGCTCTTCCCAACTTGCAATGTAGAATCGATATAGCTTGTAAAAAAAGCGTTCAGCAAAACTGTAAGTTAGCCGTTCAAAAACACGCGTAAATTTTTTATCACTTTCAAGGTCCACGTTGCGATCAAACTTAATACGGATACATAATTTCTCCGAATCGAGCTCATAGTGATTACCCGACGTCTGACTCAGTACTTTGCGAACATAATCGAGAATATAACAAAATTGTTCTTGAATAAATTCAGATTCTGATATATGTCGACCTTCACTGATACAAATCGTATCTATTAATCGTTTTTTCTCTTTTTTATAGACAGTATAAATTTTCCGTCGAAACCATTTTCTCAGACGCAGAATCAAAGGATTGAGATTAGGATCTTCAAAATAAGTAAGTAATCGTAAAAAATCTAAAAATTCGTCCGACTCATTCTGAAACAGATTTAATTCACTACTTCTGTATTTTTTATATAAGGCTAACAGTTGCCTAAAATAATAAAAATTGCTATTCTGCTCGGCCAAACGTTTATTCTTATACAAAGTAATTAACAGACCAATAAAAAACGAAAACACTCCCCAAGCCAAAATACCGGCCATGAAAGAAAGATCCAAGTCATGAATATCTTGATACGATGTATAATGAGCGCGTGAATGTTCTTTAAACCATTCAAAATTAGCAGCAGCAGTCGCCCATAATTCATCGAAAAGTGTGAGTCCGCCGGCCAAATAGTTAAGCACTCCCTGTATATGATCCATCATAAAATAAATTCCTTTTATTCTTATTAACTACTATCGCTGCTGCATGTCACTATATAGCAGGCAGATAGCACAACCGGACATTATACTCATAGTTTATGACTTGTATAGGCAAATTATTTACTTATATTTAAAGAGTACTGAATCGTTTTATTACCTATAGGAATCTTGAATGTGTTACAGGAAGTTTGAGCATTCATCGATGCGTGAAGAAATTTTATTAACCAATGCAGAAGGTTATTTACTTCACGCAGCTGATTGGAACGAAGACGTGGCTATGCAGATAGCAGAACAGGAAGGACTCAGCTTAGATCAAGAACGCTGGTATATTATTTATCAGTTAAGAACTTTCTATCTGCAACATCACAAATTTCCAGCTCTGCGTATACTGATACAAAAAAAAATCAAACCTATGCTTTGTAATCATTTATTTCCTAAAGGTTTATTAAAACAAGCAGCTAAAATTGCAGGACTCCCTAAACCTACACGCTAAAACTTCAGATCCAGCCTTTTAATTTAATTTTTTTATCTATCGTATTTACGGCGACAGCCGCCACAAATTCAGCGAGTGGATCAGGCAAACTATGCAAAACCCAAGAATTTTTTTCGCCATCATCGCATACAGTATGCGTAGACTCACCATTAAAATACACGGACAAATCAGCCAAAGGATAATTTAGACCTTTTCCTAAAGCTTTTAAAATCGCCTCTTTGCGCACCCAACCTTGAAAAAAATTACGTACCTTTTCTTCCTCTGATAATTTATTTAAATAATGCTGATCAGAACAGGAAAAACAGCGCGTGATTAATGGATCAAGAGATCGTTTTTTATCTACGTATTCAATGTCAATACCCACTTTAGCTTGTAAAGTAAAACAATAAGCAAGCGCGTAGTTTGAGTGAGATAGATTAAATTGCAAAAATTGTGACTCTGATAACTGTGGTTTACCGTAGCATGAATACGAAAAACGCAAAGATTCAGGCGCCTGCTGTAAATAGCAGCCCAGTAAAACACGCAATAACCCACGACCTAAACTATAGTCTTGAGCATGTTGTTTAAATTTAAAACGACTGGAACGCTGTTGTTCATCCACAGATAATAAAGATCTGCATAACGTATATAAAGATCGTTTTTCTTGTAAGTTTACATACCAGACTTCGATATTTTTTTTTAAATCAGATATACAACAGGTGTTAGCATTACAAGATATAATGGCTGGAATCTTCATCATCTGCTAATTTAGCCAATTTTTTATTGACATACTTAAGATCGATCAAGATATCTTTATCTGCATCACCGCACGCTTCAAATAAAACCTCTTCTAATAAGCGCTCTAACACGGTATGTAAACGACGCGCTCCAATATTTTCAATTTTTTCATTCACCAGATAAGCAATTTCAGCAATACGAGAAATTGCCTCGGGCGAAAAAGAGAGTGCCACACGTTCTGTCTTTAATAAAGCCTGATATTGAACGATTAGAGAAGCATGGGGTTCAACTAAAATACGCTCAAAATCTTTAGCTGAGAGCGCCTTCAACTCAACACGAATTGGCAAGCGTCCCTGTAACTCTGGAATAAGATCAGAAGGCTTAGCTAAATGAAAAGCGCCTGCGGCAATAAACAAAATATGGTCGGTGCGTACCATGCCATATTTGGTAGAAACAGTGCAACCCTCGATGAGTGGCAATAAATCACGTTGTACCCCCTCCCTAGAAACATCTGCACCGCTGACTTCACCACGACGACATACTTTGTCAATTTCATCGATGAAAACAATACCGTATTGCTCAACCCATTCAACCGCTTTACGTTTTAAATCATCTTCATTAACTAATTTTCCTGCTTCATCTTTTTTAATCGCTTCCAACGCATCTTTAACCTTCATACGTCTGGAACGTGTGCGATTCGTACCAAGATTTTGCAACATACTTTGCAATTGATTCGTCATGTCTTCCATGCCCGGCGGTCCCATAATTTCAACGCCGACGGGCATAGCACTTAACTCAATTTCAATTTCTTTATCATTCAAAACGCCTTCGCGTAAACGTTTACGGAATACATGTCTAGCCGATTCACTCTCTTTCTTTTTAAGCGCATCGGCCTCTGTATCGCCAAGACTGCGAATCGGACGCACAAAACAATCCAAAACCCGATCTTCAGCTGCTTCTAAAACCTGAGATGCAACACGTTCAATTTCATCTTCACGCAAACGCTTAAAAGCCCAATCGACTAAATCACGTATAATTGATTCTACGTCACGACCGATATAGCCGATTTCAGTAAATTTAGTAGCCTCTACCTTTAGAAAAGGACAGGCAGTAATTTTGGCAGCACGTCGACCGATCTCTGTTTTACCTACGCCAGAGAGCCCAATCATCAGAATATTTTTGGGTGTAACTTCATCGCGCAATTCAGGAGGCAATAACATACGGCGTCTACGATTACGCAGAGCGATTGCAATCGCACGTTTAGCCTCGTCTTGAGCAACAATATATCGATCCAGTGCAGCTACAATTTGTGATGGAATAAGATCTAGCTTTATACTGTCGTGTATTCGATCAGTTAAAAATTCAGAAAAATCAGTAGATGGAGATTGCGCTTGTACGGATTCATCGGGAAACTTAGCATCCTGGCTGTCATCTGATAGAAGATTCGAATCTTTTGGTGCTCCGGACCCTATGTCCTTCAACAATGGAAAAGAGACTTTAGGATGAATATTACTCATATATTGTTTCTTTTATGACACACTGTCGATTTCAGCCAGTGTACGATTGTGATTAGTAAACACGCAAATATCCGCGGCAATGATCAAGCTTTTTTCCACAATACTGCGCGCGTCTAAATCAGTATTTTCTAACAAAGCCAAAGCAGCGGCACGCGCATAAGCGCCCCCTGAACCGATAGCGATTAGATTATGCTCAGGCTCGATCACATCGCCATTGCCACTGATCATAAGAGAGCATCGCTTATCTGCTACGGCTAACAAAGCCTCTAAACGACGCAAAATTTTATCAGTACGCCAGTCCTTAGCTAATTCTATGGAAGCTCTGAGTAAATTACCTTGGTGTTTTTCCAATTTTCCTTCAAATAACTCCAGTAGAGTGAAAGCATCAGCGGTGGCGCCTGCAAAACCTACGAGTACTTGTTCTTGATACAGTTTACGAACCTTACGCGCATTACTTTTTAATACGATGGCCTGCCCAAGTGTTACCTGTCCATCACCACCGATAACAACTTTATTACCGCGTCGTACTAAAACAATGGTGGTACCGTGTAATGATTGCACTTTGCTCGCTTCATTTTATTAGAAATTAAAACTCATACTATGGAGTTGCGTCTCAATTTTTCAAGTTTCAGATCGAAAACTTTGTTTATCTGCTGTATCAACCTCATATAGTACAATCAAACTTTGTATAGTCAAACGTCGTTGTTGCATCTTGGCAATCATCAAAGAATCATAGGGTCCAAGCCAGACGCGATATAAAACTGTTCCGTGAATTTTTACACTATTAGCATGGGTTGCAAACCCTTTCTTTTGCCAATAATGTCGCAATTTTTTCGCAGTGCGTGCGTTTTTAAATGCACCTATGACTAATTGGTAGCGCGGATTAGGCAAAGCCAGTTCACGTTTGAGACGCAACGCTACTTCTTGTCGTGCGATCTGCTCAGGTGTTCTCTCTATAGATTTAGGCAGCAATTCTTTTCGTGCGATCGATTGTGCAGGATCGGATACGATCGACATACCCTTATCATGACGCGTCAACATAGTGTAAAAATCAAATTTAGGGTTTGGAATCGCCTCACTGACGGATTTAGTGTGCAAAGCACGTGCGATGATAGAATGATCATCAGAAGACATTCGCATCGATTTTTTAGCAAGCTGCGCCACACAAACAACAAGAATTAGAAGACCTAACACCACAATGCCAAACAAGATCTTTAAGTGCAAACGGAAACGACGCTTGCTTTGTTTCCGTTTTTTTGCAGTAGAAAGTCGTTTTGCATAATCTTGTGGAGCCATCACATAATTTCCGGTGCCTGCACACCCAGCAAGTTTAGTCCATTGCGTATGATTTGTTGAACCGCAATGATTAGACATAAGCGTGCATTACGTAAACCGGCTTCTTCAATTAAAAACACATGATGATTGTAATAACTATGAAATAGCTGCGCTAGCTCACGTAAATAATGCGCTAAAAGATGCGGTTCATAATGACAGACAGCCTGCTGCAGTGTTTCAGTGTAACGACTCAATCCAATTAAAAGATCCAACTCATCTTGAGCAACCAAACAATGCAAATGTCTTAACCCAAGTTCTAGATCAAAGATCAATTGTTTGGCGGATAGCTGACGCAGTACGCTACAAATACGTGCGTGAGCATAGTGTATATAGTACACCGGATTTTCATTCGATTGAGATTTAGCTAATTCCAAATCAAAATCCATATGTTGTTGCACTTTACGCATTACATAAAAAAATCGCGCCGCATCACTACCGACTTCCTCACATAAAGCGCGTAGCGTAATGAATTCGCCAGAACGAGTAGACATAGAAACACGTTCTTTGCCTCGATATAAAACCGCAAACTGGACAAGCAAAGCGGTTAACATCTGATCTGAATAACCTAAAGCACGTATCACAGCACGAATTCTTGGCACGTAACCATGATGATCTGCGCCCAATATATTGATATTTTGCTGAAATCCGCGTGCGTGCAGTATGTTGAGTCGATATGCCGCATCTGCTGCGAAATAAGTAGGCTGACCATTTTCACGCAGCAATACGCGATCTTTTTCATCACCAAAAGCACTGGACTTAAACCAAAGTGCTCCCGATTCTTCATAAGTAAATCCTTTATTTTTTAAGCGTTCAATGATTTCTTGCACCGATGCGTCTGTAAATAACTGTGCTTCTGAAAACCATTGGTCGAACTGCACATTAAACGCAGTTAAATCATCACGAATCCCTGTTAATAAAGCATCGGTACTTAAGCGATGTAAGGTATGATAATTAGAATCCAGGAGCAGTTTCGCTCTCTGAATCAATGCATCGATATGTATCTCTTTATCACCTCCTGCAGGTTCATCGGCTGGAATATCCGCAAAGATCTGTTCACTGGCGCGTCGCAACTTCGATCCAAACTGTTTTTGCACCTGCTGGACCAGCGAATAAATGTAATCACCGCGATAAGCATTGCTTGGAAAATCTAGTTTTTCTCCACATTCCTGCAGATAGCGCAACCAAACGCTCAGCGCTAAAATATCCATTTGTCGACCGGCATCGTTCACATAATACTCAGCATGAACGCAATAGCCTGAGATTCTAAGCAGACGAACAATCGCATCACCGTAAGCAGCGCTACGACCATGACCTACATGAAGCGGTCCGGTTGGATTTGCAGAAACAAACTCGACGAGTACTTTTTTACCTTGACCTAGATTCGAATGACCATAGCTTTCTTTTTCTTGTAAAATATCAGATATAATCGGATACCAACTGCTACTTTTAAGAAAAAAATTAATAAATCCCGGTCCTGCTATTTCTAATGTATGCCAAGGCACCTGATCCGAATCAATGACATTGAGCTGTTGCACAATACGCTGTGCTAATTGATAAGGCTTGATTTTCATCGAATGCCCTAACAACAAAGCAATATTGCTTGAAAAATCACCATGCTGTTTTTCTTTCGTACGATCAATATGAATAGATAGGCCGGCAGGTAGAGCAATCTGCAGTTGTTCTAGAGCGGTTGCTAACAATTGTTGTATCTGTGTTTTTAAAATCATAATGCGTTTGTCTGTTAGCTAATTTAAGTTTTCTGAACCAACGGTTTTATCATTTTTACACGTTAGCAGCAAAAGTTTAAACACCTAATAATTCCAAGAGGGTTGCTATATTCGGATCATGGCCACAAAATTGTTTAAACAAAGAATCTGTCTTTGCTGCACCACCTTGTTCTAAAATCGTTTGCAAAAATTTCTTCCCTATAGTCTGATTTAAAATCCCAGCTTGTTTAAATTGCTTAAAACAATCCAAAGCCAAGATCTGGGACCATAAATAACTATAATAACCGACCGCATAACCTCCTGAAAAAATATGCGAAAACGTATGCTGAAATCGATTAAATTCATGTACCGGAAGAACATTTAATTGATTACGTACGCGATCTAGACAGGTTTGCACTTGCTGATAACCTGCTGCAGGATCAAAGTATGCATGCACGTACAAATCAAATAAAGCAAACTCTAATTGACGCGTCAAAAACAAACTCATTTGAAAATTGCGTGTCGCACACAATTGTTTTAGTACCTTATCGGGCAATGATTCCCCTGTTTGATAATGACGACTGCATTGATGCAAAACGGCTGTGTCCCAAAAAAAACATTCTAAAAATTGACTCGGTAATTCAACTGCATCCCATTCGACACCGTTTGTTCCAGAAATATCTGCATAATCGATCACACTTAACATATGATGCAATCCATGACCCATTTCATGCGCCAAGGTTAATAGTTCTTCATGAGTTAACAAGGTCGGCCTTTGATCGAGCGGTGCAGCAAAATTACAGACAAGAAATGCGATAGGCAATTGCATTCTATCGTCACTGATGCGACGACGCGCCTGATAATTATCCATCCATGCACCTTCATGTTTGCCTGAACGCGCGTATAAATCTAAATAGAAACAGCCGCGCACTTGTTTCTTAACATCATAAATCACAAAAAAACGTACATCAGAATGCCAAACATCCACAGTAGTACGTTCGACGATTTTCACAGAAAATAAATGTTGCAGCAGAGAAAATAATCCCGACAAAACAGCATCAATTGGAAAATAAGGGCGGATCATAGCGTCGTCAAAAGCAAACTGCTGCTGACGCAATTTCTCTTGATAATACAGAATATCCCAGGCTTGCAAACGATCAATTCCATCACGCTGTTGTGCAAAAATTTCTAGTTCACACAACTGCGTCTGTGCTTTAGCGCGGATCGCATTTAAAAGCTTTTGTAAAAAAGTACAAACTTGTTGTGGATCAGCCAACATCCTGTTTTCTGCGAGTACATACTGCGCATAATTTTCGAATCCAAGTATCTGGCTAAGCGCATGACGCAAATTTAGAATCTGCCAAATAATAGAACTGTTATCGAATGTATCTGCGCCTTGATCTGAAGCACGCGTGACATAGGCTCGATAAAACTGAGCACGTAATGCGCGTTGATCAGCGTAAGTTAGCACCGGAATATAACAAGGTTCCTCTAAGTTAAAGATCCAGCCTTCTTGTTGTTTTGTTTTGGCTAAATAACTTGCAGCATGCAGTACATGATCCGGTATGCCGCGTACTTGTTCTGAATTCGTGATGTGTATTTCCCAAGAAGCGCTTGCATCTAAAACATTGGCTGAAAATTTTTGTGCCAATTGTGCCAATTTCGCCTCAATATCACGGTATTTTTTTTGTTGTAAAGGACTTAAATCGATACCAGCACGTTGGAATTGTTGCAGCTTATTGTGTAGCAAGCGACGTTGTGCATCAGTGGCAGGCAAAACAGTTAAATCTTGTAACGCGCGATACAGAACTCGATTGTGATGCAATTGACTTTCGTATTCACTGATCAACGCGAGACATAGCGCATACGCATCACGTAAAACCGGTGTTTGTATCACTGCATACAGATGCCGGATCAAGCCCCAATAAGCATAGAGAGATTGATCTAGAGCTTCCAAATCACGGATCAATTCCCAATCTGGCTGCGTTTGTGCAGCTAATAATACCGATAGCTTTTGATGATGTTCAGCAATTAACGATTTCAATGTGGGTAACATGTCCTGAGCGCGTACTGCCGTGAACTGAGGCAATTGCTCGTTTTGTAGATCACAAGTCTGATAATTATTTTGATACATTGTCCTATCCTCAAGTAAAGTTGCACTTTCATGATTCTTATCGATAGAATGATCGATTATGATCATTGCTCAGAAAGTTTTAGTCGTTGCCCCTGCCTGGATTGGCGATGCAATCATCGCACAAGCCTTGCTGCAATTGCTAAAACAGCAAGCACCTGAATCCATTATTGATGTACTTGCACCTTCTTGGTCGTTGGATTTATTTCAATATATGCCGCAAGTACACCGTTCCAGACTGCTCCCATTTCAACACGGACAGTTTAGCCTGAGCCAGCGTTGGCAGTTAGGACGACAATTGCGTAATCGCGCGTATCAGCACGCTATTATTTTACCCAATTCATGGAAATCAGCCATCATTCCGTATGCAGCACAAATTCCGATACGCACAGGCTGGATCGGTGAGTATCGCTTTGGTTTAATCAACGACACGCGCCAACAAAATAGAAAAAAATTGCCATTATTAGCACAGCGTTATTTATCTCTAGGTTTGCAAAAACGATCAAGCGTCCCTCGCTGGCAATTATATCGTCCACAGCTTCACATTGATCAAAAACATAAAATCAGCACATTAAAAAAATTTAACATCGCGGATTTCTCCAGGCCTATACTAGCTTTATGCCCTGGTGCTGAACATGGTTCTAGCAAGCGTTGGCCAGCACATTATTTTGCTCAGATAGCTCAAGAAAAATTATCTCAAAATTGGCAAGTTTGGCTATTTGGTTCGCAAGCAGATCAGATCATAACAACAGCGATTCAGGCAGCAACACAGAATCGTTGTTTAGATCTTGGTGGGAAGACTTCGTTGCTTGAAGCAATCGATCTATTATCTTGTGCCAACACAGCGGTCACAAATGACTCAGGTTTAATGCACATTGCCGCTGCTGTCCAATGTCCTGTTGTTGCAATTTACGGATCATCAAGTCCGCAATTTACACCGCCGCTGTCTGATCAAAAATGCATTTTAAATCTGAATCTTCCCTGTAGTCCTTGTTTCAAACGTGATTGCCCGCTTGGCCATTTAAATTGCTTAAATCAATTATTACCGAAGCAGGTATTGCAAGCAATTGATACTCTTTCATAATAAGAAAATGTTAATATCAAATATTATTATCTAAGAAATAAACAATTATGAGCGCTACTGCATTAAAAATGCCGATTGGCGAAAGTGATTTTCGTCTACTCATTCAAGGAAAGTATTATTTTGTCGATAAGAGTCTGTTCATTCAAGAAATACTCGAGGATGCGCGGATTCTTCTCATCACGCGCCCTCGTCGTTTTGGCAAGACCTTAAATCTGTCGATGCTGCGGTATTATTTTGCTAAAGAAATAGACGAACAGGCTACAGAAAACTTATTTGAAGGGTTAAAGATCCAGACGGTTCCAAATGACATACGTCAACATCAAGGCCAGTATCCGGTGATTTTTTTAACGTTCAAAGATTTAAAGTGCATGCATTTTGAAGAGACGTATCAGGATTTTTGTCGATTAATTTCTTCATTGTATAAAGAGCATGATTATTTACTACAAGGCGTGATGTTACGTACTCATGAAAAGAAGGAATACCAAGCGATTTTAGAAAAGAAGGCATCTCCCAGTAGCCTGCGTTACTCTCTAAAGACATTGAGTGAGTATCTTTATCGCTATCACAAAGTAGCGCCGATCATTCTGATCGATGAATACGATACTCCAATTCAATCGGGCTACTTAAACAATTACTATGAAAAAATAGTGGAATTATTTAGAACATTTTTAGGTTCAGCGTTAAAAGACAATCCGCATTGTTTCAAAGCAGTGTTAACCGGGATTTTACGGGTATCGAAAGAAAGTTTATTTTCCGGATTAAATAATATTCGGGTGTATTCCGTACTCCATAAACGCTACGGTGAGTATTTTGGATTTACTGAGTTAGAAGTACAGACCTTGTTACAGAAAGCAGGATTGCAAACGCAAAGTGAAGGGATTCGTCGTTGGTACAACGGCTATGAAATCGGAGGTCATACGATTTATAATCCTTGGTCGCTACTCAACTGTGTAGAAGAAGGCGGTCGATTAAAACGGTATTGGCTCAACACCAGCGACAATAGCTTAGTGAAAGACTGTTTGTATCGTTCGGGATTAATTCACCAAGAAGTA
>JABDAQ010000012.1 GCA_013289115.1 Gammaproteobacteria bacterium | reverse complement strand
TCCAAAAAGCACTGGCATGGATTTGCAATGCAGTATTTAGCTGGGCTAAAGCATTTAAAAACCAATTGTTTTCAATAAAATCCTCGAGATGTTTCCAATAATCAGGCTTTTCTTCTATTGCGATTTCCTCATCTTCATCGCTGAGAAAGCTGACTAAAAAAGGATCGGTTAGATCATCGTTACAATGTGCTGTCATTAAAATACGACGATAAGCTGTTTGCCAATCAGAAAATTTCAACTGGATAGATTCATCAGATTCGCTGGAGAGAAATGCAAAGTATTCTTTTGCTTCATCTACACGACGCAATTTAATGCATTTCAAAATGCTACCATTTATGTACTCAAGTTCATACTGAGCTAAATGCAAACGCATGCGATTGACAGAGTTCTTCAAGTCTGTGCTATCAGATATATCAGATAGTAAAGCAGTATTTAACGCTTGTTTTTTCTTAGAAATAATACGCAGTGAACCCTCTGAAGAGTTGATTAACTGATACTTAGGTGCAAATTGATCTAATAGAATCTGACATTGCTCAATGAAATCTACGCTATTTGCCGTTGCAATTTCAAACCCCTCTCTGGCACAATCGCGTTTCCAATGTTTCAAGCTAAGTAAACAGTAATGTTTATTTACGCCACGCATGTACGCTAAGAATTTGATGATTATGGTTGAGTAGAGAGTAAAGATGACAGATATAGAATGGTATGTACACACACCCTTAACAGATCCAAGAAATTCTTTATCAAAAAAGTTCTTAGGGTTGGGTGTATCGTCTGAGCCATTTTTGTTAATATAAGTGGTAGATAAAACTTGTACGTCGCGTAAGCGACTCAGCAGCCAAGCGTCCCACGCTTCGAGCACCTCTCCAATGTTGTTTAGCAAATCACTGAGTATAACCGTTCTGTTATACCATAAAAAAAGTAGCATAACCGTTCCCCATCCTCGTTTTTATAATTGTTTGAGAATAGGCGCGAGCTGGCGATACGATCCGAGTTCAATTCAATTTTTATATTTATTCTTTTCCTTCTCCTTCTGATTCGCTTTCATCCCCATCAGCCGGCGATTCTTCTTCTAACATACCATAACGTACTGCCAAATGTGTTAATTCTACATTATTACTCACATTCAACTTTTCAAACAAACGATAACGATAGGTGTTGATTGTCTTTGGACTCAAGCAAAGTTTTTTTGCAATGTCCTTCACTTCTTGACCACGCGTTACCATCCACATCACTTGTAATTCCCGTTCAGATAGCTGTGCGAACGGAGATTTAGCGGCATTCGAAACTTGACGCAATGCCATCTTCTGCGCAATTTCTAAAGTGATATAGATCTGACCTGACATAACCTTGCGTACCGCTCTTAGCAACTCATCGGATCCAGTATTTTTTATAATATAACCAACAGCACCAGCGCGTACCAAACGGCCCGGAAACGGCTCTTCATCACAAACGGTTACAACGATAATTTTTAAGCGAGGATTAATACGCATTAACTTGCGTGTTGCCTCTAAACCACCAACACCTGGCATACGCAAATCCATAAATACAACATCCGGCACAGCAGATTTTACAAGATTAATCGCCGCTTCCCCACTGTTAGCCTCACCGATCACTTTAATATCAGTCGCACGTTCTAATAAACGCTTAATACCTAAACGCACAAGATCATGATCATCTACAATAACCACTTTGATCAGCTGACCCGAATTCCTCATCGAGGAATCTGGCGGAGAGACAGGGATTCGAACCCTGGGAGGGGTAAAACCCTCAACGGTTTTCAAGACCGCCGCTTTAGACCGCTCAGCCATCTCTCCTCCTGTTTGTAACAATACAATTCAAATAAATCATGTTGTAGTAAGTTGGCTAGTATACCACAGGGTTAAAAACACATACTCAAATCAATTGAGCGCAATTCAATAACATCTTTGGTTTGACGTCACTGAAGAAAAATAGTACATAAACCTAATTTACCACAAGCAACGATTAAGTTGACAGGCATCAGGCAATTGTTTGTATTTAAACATTATTTAATTTAAAAATAAAACAATTTTTAAATTAAATAAATTAATACGCAAAATAAATAATTTTAATTTTTTATTTAAATCAATTAACGTCTCTTTAAAAAGAAATTTTTCAACAACTCAGAGGATTCATCAGCCAAAATTCCACCGATTACCTCTAAATGATGATTTATTTTTTTTTTGTATAGGGTATTTAAAATACTATCGGTTATATTTAAATGTGGATCATACGCAGCAAAAACCAAGCGTTTTACGCGCGCATGAATCAATGCACCTATACACATTAAACAAGGTTCCAAGGTAACATACATGGTTGTATTCATTAGACGATAATTATTAAATAGCTGTGCTGCACGTCGTAATAGTACGATCTCAGCGTGTGCAGTTGGATCACAACAGCGGATGACCTGATTATAACCTGATGCAATCTGTCGTTGATCCGCAACTAAAACGGCCGCAATAGGCACTTCTAAATTATGCCTCGCTTGTTGTTGTGCTAAATCTAAAGCGATCTGCATCCAAGTTTTATCAGTGCTCATACCATTCTCTGTCGCCTCGCTTCAAATAAAACAATACCAGCGGCAACTGAAACATTTAAACTTGAAATGCTACCTTGCATCGGAATAGTGAGTAATGCATCGCAACACATTTGAGTTAAGCGACGCAATCCCTTTCCTTCCGAACCCAAAACTAAAGCCAAAGGTCCTGATAGATCCGTTTGATAAATTGAACGCTGTGCTTTCTCCGCAACTAAACCATACACCCAAAATCCGCGTTGCTTGAGCTGTTCTAATGTTCTTGTTAAATTAATCACTTGAATAAAAGGAATTAATTCAGATGCAGCACAAGACACTTTACGTACTACGCGAGTTAATCCTACGGCTTGATGTTTATTCGCCAATACTGCAGTAACCCCTGAGGCGTGCGCAGAACGCAAACAAGCACCCAAATTATGCGGATCCTGTACACTATCGAGTACGAGTAATAAAGGGGGCGATTGCAAACCCTCTAATGCCGCAAATAAATCTTTTTCTACGCCCGCGCTTGCGGGTTTGCAATCGGCGATCACACCTTGATGATGCGCATCAATAGGAACACGTTGATCTAAAGCATGTTTTGATAAAGCTTCTACCGGTATCTTGTACCGTTGCGCTTGGCATAATAAGGCTTGAAATCGCGCATCATGACGATTCATTTGATAATACAGTTTATAAATGCGTTCAGGCGCGATCGTCAACAGTGCCTCTATCGTATGAATACCAAATAATAATTCGCTCACTGTATTGGCTATTTAATTTAAAACAAAATCTATTTTCTGTCGTTCTAAATCCACGCGTGCCACCATGACTTTAATCGGGTCACCTAAGCGATAAACAATGCCCGTACGCTCACCCCGCATATGATGTTTACGTGCGTCAAATTGATAATGATCATTACGTAAAGCGGTTACATGCACTAAACCTTCAACATAAATATCTTGCAGCTCAACAAACAAACCAAAATTGGTTATATGCGTAATAATACCCAGATAAACTTGACCGATATGATCCTGCATAAATTCACATTTCAGCCAATTCAAAGCCATCTGCGTTGCATCATCCGCGCGACGTTCTGTCATAGAGCAATGCTCGCCTAAAGCAACAAGCACAGCCTGTTCATACTGCTGCACAGGTTTGCCTAATTCTAAACTCGATCGAATGCCACGATGTACAATTAAATCTGAATAACGACGAATCGGCGAGGTAAAATGAGTGTACGCATCAAAGGCTAAACCAAAATGGCCTTTATTCCCAGGAGCATACACTGCTTGACTGAGTGAACGCAGCAATACAGTCTGAATTAAATGTTTATCAGGACGATGTTTAATACGCGTTAACAAACGTGCATAATCGGCTGAAGTTGGATTTTTTTTTCCGGGCAAACGCAAACCTAATTCCGCTAAAAATGTTTTTAAATCAGCTAGTTTTGCTGCGCTAGGGCCTTCGTGTATCCGAAATAAAGCAGGAATTTTTTTATTCAATAAATAACGCGAAGCCGATACATTGGCTAATAACATACTTTCTTCGATCATACGATGCGCAACTGTGCGTTCACTCGGAACAATGCGTTCAATTTTACGCTGTTGATCGAAAATAACATGCGTTTCTGTTGTATCAAAATCAATAGCGCCACGTTTTTCACGCTCATGCTGCAATTTTTGATAAAGTTCATGCAAATTTTTTAAATCAGAAATGAGGGCATCTTCTGTACGTCTATAGTGAGGCTGCAAAATAAAATCTGTCACCTGTTGATAGGTAAGACGCGCGCGTGAATGCATAATGGCTGGATAAAATTGATAACTCTGTAATTGCCCAAGGGATGATAATTGCATATCACAGGCCATACAAAGACGATCAACCTGAGGTTTTAAGGAACACAGCTCATTGGATAAAACTTCTGGCAACATCGGAATGACTAAATCTGAAAAATACACTGAGTTGCCGCGTAATTTTGCTTGTTCATCCAACGCAGTATGAGGTTTCACATAGTGACTGACATCGGCGATTGCCACGATCAATCGCCAACCTTGAGTCTGCGGTTCACAATAAACAGCATCATCAAAGTCTCGCGCATCTTCACCATCAATCGTGACAAAAGCAAGCCCGCGTAAATCGATTCGATCCTGATAATCGATTTCTGTTAATTCAATAGACAAAGTCGCAATCTCAAACAATACCTGATCAGGCCAACTATGTGGCAATCCATATTGCCGCATGGCAAGCTCGATCTCGATACCGGGTGCATTAGGTTCGCCTAAAACTTCTATAATGCGCCCAGTAGGCTGTTTACGCTGACCCGGTTGTGTTTTGATTTCAACGACAACCATTTGTCCAAGTTCAGCTGTTCCTTCTGTGATAAGGATCGTTTGACTGATATGTATGTCAACCGGAATCACTACAGCGCAATCTTCTTGCCGCATAAAACGCCCAACCACGGAATGCGTATTGCGCTCCAAAATATCTACAATCACCGCTTCACGTCGACCGCGTTTGTCAGTACGCGATACGCGTGCGCGCACACGATCCCCATGAAAGACTAAAGACATCTGACGTACATTTAAAAATAAATCATCTGCTTTTTCGCTTGAATCTTTATCATCTGCTATGAGAAATCCAAAACCATCTTTATGTCCTAAGACACGTCCGGTTACCCAATGCACTGTATTGGGTAACGCATAGCCTTTACGATGAATAAATATAATTTGACCATCACGTTCCATAGCGCGCAAACGTCGACGCAGCGCTTCTTGTTGTTCTGGATCAGTCAAGCCCAATTCTTGTACCAATTCTCTACGACGAATCAAACGACCATATTCTTTTAAATAATCTAAAAGATATTCGCGACTTGGAATGGGATTGATATAGTTTTGTGCTTCGCGTGAAGCATAGGGATCAATATGTTTTTTGCGCATGCTAACTCACTTTAATCATCAGATCGCCGAACAAACTTTGCAAAACAGCGACCGCAGACACAGAGGCGGTTTCTGTTCGTAAAACACGCGGACCTAAGGTAATTGCGGTAAAATGATGGGTCAGCGCTTGTTCGTATTCTATCGGTGACCAACCCGCTTCTGGACCGATCAGCAAAGCCAGCGTACAGGGCTTTTCCACGTGCATACAAAGCGAAGTAGCAGCATTAGGATGTAAAATATATTTAATATCAGCAGAAATTGTTTGTACCCACTCCAAAAAATGATACGGTCTTGTCACATTAGGCACGAGGGTTCGTCCTGATTGTTGACAAGCAGACACGGCCACCGCTTGCCAGTGACGCAAACGCTTAGGCCAACGTTCTTCCGATAGATGTACCTGACAATATTCACTTAAGATGGGTGAAAAACTAGTCAGCCCTAGTTCTACCGTTTTTTGCACAGTGTAATCCATTTTCTGAATGCTCGATACTGCTTGTCCTAAATAAATTTTTAAATTAGATTCACGCGTTGTCGCACAATATTCTTGCAAATAAGCACAGACATTTTTTTTATTCCGCACCAATCGCGCGACAAATTCTCCTCCTTGATCATTAAACACAATAAAGTGTGCACCTTCTGATAAACGCAGTACGCGTGTTAAATAATGTGCGGCTTCTGTTGATAAAGGGATCAATTGTTCTGTTTGCAAAGCAGCAATAGGTTGATAGATCCGAGTAAGACGCATACACTAATCCGCATTTTCTTGGCATTACACCCAGTTGATGATACGTATGAAAAAAATTCTGTTACTGAGTTTACTTTATCTACTCAGCGGTTGCGCCCATTTGAAGAACAATATTCCCGAGTTTGGCACGCATCATGCCCAATTGTTAGGCAGCTGGCAAGCGCGTGGCAGTTTAGCAGAGCATGCGCAAAGCCATTACGGTATGAATGCTTCATTCATCTGGCGGCAAAAAAATCAAAATCAGTATGAACTGATGTTGCTGGGTCCTTTGGGTAGTTATCCAACGCTGATTCGTAGTGTAAATGGACGGGCGACAATACGCACACAAAAAAATACTTATTATTTAGTACGCTCTGGAATGCAATTTTGGCGCAATCGAAACAGCACTTTTTCAATAAAAATACCGATCTTACAAATGCCCTATTGGTTACGCGGACTACCGGCGCCGAATGGAGCGCATTCTATGCGCTGGAATACAAATGGAACGCTGCGTCAATTGCAACAATTTGAATGGACGATTGATTATTTAAGTTGGACATCCGTTAAGAATCAGATGCTACCAAAACAACTTACTATGCATAATTCATACCAAACACTTAACCTGCTGATCTATCAATGGATCATTTAAACATGATCACACGCCTTGCTCCTGCCAAACTCAATCTTTTTTTACATATTTTAAATCGTGACATAAACGGCTATCATTGTATACAAACACTTTTTCAGCTAATCGATTATTGTGATGAATTACAATTCCGCCTTCGCAATGATGGCGTGATTAACTGCCATTGTATTCCAGTAACACCGTTTTGCGATCTAAGTTCTTTACACACTGATAATATAATAATAACTGCTGCAAAATTACTGCAAACACGCATGAAAATTTCATTAGGCGTTGAGATCTGTGTCAAGAAACGTATCCCACTCGGTGCAGGATTAGGCGGAGGAAGCTCCAATGCCGCAACTACTTTACGCGCGCTCAATACTTTGTGGAAACTGCATCTGCCAGACGCTGAATTACTAAATCTAGCCACGCAATTAGGCGCTGATGTGCCGGTATTTTTTCAAGCGTGTACAGCCTGGGCAGAAGGTTACGGCGAACAACTACAGACTGTTCAACTGCCGCGTGCTTGGTTTGTAGTTTTGGTTCCACCAGTAACCGTCGCAACACAAAAAATTTTTTCGCATCCAGAATTGACACGCAACACAACAGCGATCACAATAGCGGCGTTTTTTAGCGGCTCTGTGAAAGTACGTAATGACTGCGAGCCATTAGTGCGGCGTATCTATCCTATTGTGGATGAAGCATTTCATTGGTTTGAACACTATGTACCTACACGCTTAACGGGTACAGGCGCTTGCTTATTTGCACAATTTAAAAGTAAAAAAGAAGCGAATATCATGCTAAAAAGATTTATAGCAAGCCCCTATCGAGGGTTTTTAGCAAAAGGATTGAATTGTGCTCCACAGTGAGCGTTACAGAATTTTGGGGTGTAGCCAAGTGGTAAGGCACCGGGTTTTGATCTCGGCATTCCTAGGTTCGAATCCTAGCACCCCAGCCTATACGGTCGATCACGTAGTGTAGAGGTTTACGCATGACTGATCTGATGATCTTCCGTGGCAATGCAAACGTACCTTTGGCTGAAAAAATCAGCGACCACTTGAACATACGATTAGGCAAAGCCACTGTCGGCCGTTTTAGCGATGGTGAGATATTAGTCGAAATACTTGAGAATGTTCGAGGTCACGATGTTTTCATCGTACAACCTACCTGTGCACCGACCAATGACAATCTAATGGAATTGGTCATTTTAGCAGACGCCTTAAGACGCGCTTCAGCACGACGCATCACAGCCGTTGTTCCTTATTTTGGTTATGCGCGCCAAGATCGTCGCATTCGATCGGCACGCGTGCCCATCACAGCCAAAATCGTAGCAGATATGTTAGCCTCAGTCGCTATCAGTCGTTTACTAACCGTCGACTTGCATGCTGATCAAATTCAAGGTTTTTTTGACATTCCCGTTGATAATATTTATGCAACGCCTGTGATCTTAGACGACATTAATAAAAAAAATTATGCGAACGCAATTGTTGTATCGCCCGATGTGGGCGGCGTGGTACGTGCGCGCGCAATCGCCAAACGTCTCAACAATAATACTGACATGGCGATCATCGATAAACGACGCACGGGGCCAAATCAAACGGAAGTCATGCATGTAATCGGTGAAGTCAATCAGCGTAGTTGCTTAATCGTCGATGATATGGTAGATACCGGTAGTACGCTGTGTTTAGCAGCGAATGCCTTAAAGAAACACGGGGCTACCACGGTAGTTGCCTATTGCACACATGCGGTACTGTCAGGTGGAGCGATCGAAAACATTGAACGCTCGGCATTAGATGAGGTTATCGTAAGCAATACAATTCCACTGCGCACTAAAGCGCTGCGATGTTCTAAGATCCGTCAATTAAATTTAAGCGCTATTTTAGCGCAAACGATTTATCGAATTAATAATGAAGAATCTGTCAGCTCGATGTTTGTAGATTAAATAGACTTCCTTCATGAAAGGCAGTAGACTTTTCCTCGCTGGGTGTATTTGAACGCCTAGGCTTTCAAGCCGAGATGAGGATATCAAAAACATTATCAAGAAAGACAGTCAAGAAATAATAAAAGCGAGGGCTATTTATGCAAAATTCTTATCCTGAACAGATCCGAAAAAAGCTTCAAGAAATCGCCGGCGATAAAATTGAACAAAGCGAAGTAGCATGGGCCATGGCAGAGGCAAACGCCGCTGTCATTGATGGTCTTTTAGATCTCGATGTAGTTGGAAACTTTGGTTCGGCTATCAAAGGAATTTATACGTTAATCACGAATAATCCAACAGAATTACCTCCTAATCCTTGGTTTGTTTGGAACGGTCATGATCATAAAACAAGTCCCGTCACATTTAAATATCTTGAAAAACGTGGTTATATCGATGGATTTTCCTCAATTAGCGCTGCCATCAGCGGTGGTTTATCATTATTGACTGTTGTAAATATTGGAGCGCTGGCGCAACACGGATATTCAAGCGCTAGCACAGTAAAACACTTGAAAGAATTTCGTACCATTTCAGACAGCTACAAGCACAGCGAAACTATTTCTGCTTGGCTGCAATTAATTATCTTGTTGAAAGGACTCAAACTCGATGTACGTGGTGGGCAGCTTGCAATCACGGCAGTCTCTGCGCTGCCAGGTGCAGCCGCGCCTGCGCAAGCACTCGCCACCATCATAACTGCAGGGACGAAACTTGGAATAAACCTGAAATTTTCGACTATGTCAAAAATGCTTGCTATGGAATTACATTGGCGCGCGTATCAAGAACATGTTTTACTTGAAGGAAGCACAGATGGCACCGGACCTGCAATTCGCATTCTAGAAGAACTATTCACACGTCGCGGAATTTTGGTAACACTTCTAGGCAAGCATGATGTCGACACAATTATCCATGAACCCGCTGGTTGGCTAGCGATCAGCGATAAATTGTTGTTAATATAAGAAATCTTAAAAACTTTGCCAAACAGGATTGATAGCGATCTTGTTTGGCTTTTGTTAAAATATTATTTTTATTAAAAAGTGCAATTGAAAAATTCTCACGAGGTCTATAACTGATCATGATTCAATCATTTGAACTCGACGCACAACCAAGAACCTTATTTGGAAAAGGACATAGTCGCCGTTTGCGTCGTATTGAAAACCGTGTTCCTGCGATCTTATACGGTGGCAACGAACCACCACTAGCATTTTCGTTAGATCATCGACAGCTTGTACGCGCTTTAGAAAACGAAGCGTTTTATTCACATATTTTAACAATTAACTTAGAACAACAACAACATCGTGCCATTTTAAAAGAGTTGCAGCGCCATGCATTTAAATCGAATGTTGTGCTTCACCTTGATTTTTTACGTGCCGGCAAAGAGAAAATTACGCTTACTGTACCTTTGCACTTTATAGGTGAAGAGCGTGCACCGGGTGTTAAACACGGCGGTATCGTCTTACATCGACTCACAAACTTAGAAATACGTTGTCTTCCCATTAATTTACCTGAATCTATCTCAGTCGATATCTCTGAGCTGGAATTAAGTCAATCACTCCATTTGTCAGAATTACAGTTGCCTGAAGGCATTGAATTGTTGCATCAAGATGATCGTGCTGTCGTTAGCATTCAAGCTGCTAAGACAGAAACAGAAGAAACCGATAGCAATGAGCAACCAACCTCTGCTGAAGTTCCTGCCATTAATGTCAAAGAGAATAAAAGTACGGTTGATTCTGGAAAAGATAAGAAGAAAAAATAAGCGATCTTTCGGTGATCCAACTCATTGTTGGGCTTGCTAACCCAGGAAACGAATTTACAAAAACCAGGCATAATGTTGCTGCCTGGTTGATCGAACAATTAGTGCAACAAGAACATTTAAGCCTGCGTTTAGAAAAAAAATTCCATGGTTATCATGTACAGCTTCTCTCTATGCCGTGTCATTTGTTAATCCCAACGACCTATATGAACAACAGCGGATGTTCAGTCGCCGCTTTAGCGCGTTATTACCGTATTGAACCTTCCCATATTCTTATTGTTCATGACGATTTAGATTTTCCTCCTGGTTGTATACGTTTTAAATATGGCGGGAGAGATGGCGGACATAAAGGTGTTAAAAATACAATCGAACAATTAGCGAGTTGTTTATTTTGGCGATTGCGCATTGGTATCGGACGTCCCCCACAACGCACCCATACTTATGATTATGTTTTAGAAGCACCGTCGCGAGTAGATCAGAAAAAAATTAGAGAGGCAATTGCAGATGCCCTATCTGTCTTGCCCACATTTATTCAAGGGCATTATGATACAGCCATACAAACTTTGCATAATCGCGAGATGCCTTTATGAGCGCAATAGGATTCGTAGGTCCACCTAATGTTGGTAAATCTACACTCTTTAAAGCCTGCACAAACAGGATGAGTGTTGAGATAGAAAATCGTCCATTTTCGACGATTGAACCTAATATAAGTATTGTTTTTGTGCCTGATCCACGCTTATCAGAACTTGCACAGATTGTTAAGCCGAAAAAAACAACCCATGCTATTTTAAAATTTGTTGATATTGCTGGACTTGTTGCTGGCGCTTCTAAAGGAGAAGGCTTAGGCAATAAATTTTTAGCGCATATTCGCGAAGTTGATGCGATCTTGCACATAGTGCGCTGTTTTGTAGATCCAGACATCATTCATGTAATGGGAAAAGTAGATCCGATTGCTGATATTGAGATCATTCACACAGAGCTGATCTTGGCTGACTTGCAAACGATTGAACGTGCGCTGATGAACTTGAAAGCAGCGGTAAAATCAGGTGATAAAACCGCCCATATGACTGCAACTTTATTACAACAGGTGCGTGCTCATTTGGATCAGGGTCATTTAATGCAAAGTCTTATTTTAGATCAAGAAGCACACACATTATTAAAGCCGTTTCAGTTCCTCACCCTAAAGCCCATGCTTTATCTTGCAAATGTTCACGAAGATGGTTTTAGCAATAATCTGTTTTTAACTGCTTTAACTGAATACATAGCGAAACAAAACATGATCGTCATGCCTGTTTGTGCCAAATTAGAATCTGAGTTAAGTGAACTCACTGCAGAAGAAAGACAGGAATTTCTCCAAACTTTTAGTTTCACAGAAACTATTTTAGATCGCATCATTCATACAAGTTATAACTTACTGCAGCAAAGTTTTTTCACAGTAGGCGTTCAAGAAGTACGTTCTTGGACCATCGCAAAAGGCGCTTCTGCGTTAGAAGCAGCAGCCTGTATTCATACAGATTTCGCTAAAGGTTTTATTCGTGCTGAAGTAGTTTCTTACCAAGATTTTATTCAACATCAAGGATTGCCTGCTGCAAAAAAAGCAGGAAAATTACGTTTAGAAGGCCGGGATTATCGCGTGCAAGACGGCGATATTATACATTTTCTGTTTAATATCTAAGATGCACTTAAACTGGTTTTAGGGATAAGCCCACAGTCTTTTTATATCAGTAGAAATAGTAGCAGCAGCAGTCTGACTAAAATTAGCGCCATTGACGCTTTCATAGACCCCATCACCGCAGGCTAAATAAACAACATTTCCTAGAACTAAAAGATCGTCTGGCTGGCAATCAGAAAGTTCACTTCCGATTTGAGTAAACGTACTGCCATTGCTGCTTTGATAAACATTTCTATTCGCAGTACCTATATAAAGGGTATTGCCTACGGCCCTAAGAGCAAACACAACCTCAGTAAGAGACGTGATAGAGAACGTCTGCCCATCGGTACTTCGGTATAAACCATCCGCTGTTCCTGCGTAAATAATGTTTCCTATCACAGCCACTCGATACACAACTCGGTTTCCTACAGAAGCATTTATAGAAAAACTATTACCACCATCAGTACTTTTATATAAACCAACCGAAGTGGTCACAAAAATATCCCCTGTACTGGGTACGACAGCTAGATCATAAGGCGCCTGTCCTGTAAAATTGCCTTTTTTAGTAAAAGTCTGACCGTTATTCGTACTTGTATAGAGGACATAGCCATTAGTGGAAGAAGAGAAACCCATCACATAGAAAACTCCGTTACTAAAAACTAGGTTTTCAGGGCTAACATTCGCATTTGAATCTATGACCACTGAAGAAAAATTTGTCCCATCTGTACTCTTGTATAAGTTGTTCCCTGTAGCCACAAAAAGTGTATTATTCATCGTTAAAAAATCATTCACAACAGTAGTAGCGCCAATAGAACTCTTCGCGATTTGAGTAAAGCTATTTCCATTATCAAGACTTTGATATAAACCTTGGGAGGTGGTCGCGGCGTAGATACCAGGCCCCGTAGACACGATAGTTTGAGCAGGAGGATTGGACACGGCCGTCCCCTGATCGTAAGTCGCAGTGACCGTGACGCTAGCCTGACCCGCAGAGGACCCTGCAGTAAACGTGCCTGCGTAAGAACATTGAGAATTGCTAGGCAACTCTGAACCGCAATTACTACTGGCCAGAGTAGCGGAACCATTATTCGTTTTCTCCGAAAGGGACAGCGTGGTTATAGGAAAAGCAGAAGAATTCTGAAGGACAAATTCAAGCTGAGCGGAGCTGTTGGCGGTTATAGTAGGGGGTAATTTTTTATCGATCACCCAGTCGACTCTCGGCGCTGAGATAGTCGTTGCGCTGGACCCGATTTGCCCAGAGGTATTTTGATCATACGTCACTTTGATGCTGGCCGCCGCCGAGCTGCTGATCGTGTTTTTGGTTTGATAGTTTCCCGTAAAAGTACAAGCTGCATTCACCGCTAAAGTACTCCCACAATTGTTCGACGTTTGAGTCAAGATAGCGTCACTCGGGGTTTGAGGCGGAATCGTGATGACAAAATTCGTTAAATCGAACGCCGAGTGATTCGTTAGAGTAAACGTCATCTCATGCGTGCTGTTCGTGCTGATCTGCGTCGGTAAAGGCGGCGCCGTAGGTGAGATAAATAGATTCGGCGCTGTGATGGTCGTCGCAACGGATTGAGACGAAGGACCGCCTTGATCGTACTGAACTTGAACCATCAGCGAACCCGTCGCCTCCACGCCACCCGCAGTATATGTGCCGGCGTAAAGACAATTGGAACCCGATGCTAAAGTCATCCCGCAGGTGGTCACAACGGGGTTCACCTCGAAAATTCCTCCGTTTACCGAAAGCGTGGTGAAGTGAATCCCGGTGATCGGAAACGCGCTGGAATTGCTTAATTGAAAAATTACATCATTCGAACTGTTTGTGCTGATCTTATTCGGTAGATTCGTCGGAGTAGTAAACCCAACCGTCGAAGCAGCAATCGTTGTACTCATCAGGCTGCTGTCGGTTCCGGAAGGACTCTGATCGTACCCCGCGTGCAATCGAATTGTACTGGTTCCCAACGTGCTGCCACTAGTATACGCACCCACGTAGGCACAACTGGCTCCGGCCGCTAAGGTGACGTCACAATCGCTCGATTCTCCTTCTGTTACTGTCGCATCCGCAGGTTGGATCGTGGGCGAGAGCACCAGATTCGTTAGATCAAACGCTGATTGATTCGTCAGTGTGTAAATCACGTAATAATTACTGTTCGGCGTGAAGTTCGACGGCAACGCCACCAAAGGCGTGATTAAAAGAGATGGGTTCGATACCGTCGTCGGACTGTTCCCACTTGCTCCCGTTGAACTTTGCGTAGACGTTATGGTGATCTGCGCTTGCCCAGATCCTGTGTTCAGATTAGTCTGATAGGTTCCGCTGACTTGGCAAGTTTGATTCACCGCTAACGTACCGCTGCTACAGCCGTTCGTGCTGATCGTCAAGTGAGCATCATTGGGCAAAGCACTGGGTATCACGTTTAATCCCGTCAATGTAAACATCGATGAGTTCGTTACGCTAAAACTGACTGGATAACTCATCTGTGTGCTAACTTTATTCGGTAAACCGCTTCCGCTAATCACGTTGACTTGCACGTTGGGCACCGAAAGCGTGGTCTGAGCGATAGCAGTATTGCTGTTGCCTTGAGCCGATTGGGCTTGCATCGCAATTTTACTGGGTCCCGCTGTGTTCCCCGCTGTATACGTGCCGGCATACACACAACTGCTTCCCTGGGTTAACGTGCCGGTGCAACCATTATTAGTAACGGCAAACGACCCATTCGTTGAACCCTGATCCACAAATTGGATCCCAGTTAACGCCACTGTAGAGTTATTGGTTAATTGAAAACTTAACGCCGTCATTCCATTGACATTGAAAGCGTTCGGAAGATTCGGTGCCGCCACGATCAGGGCCAGGTCTTTCGTTAAGATCGTGGTCCCATTGTTGTCCGTCTTAACCGTTGGACTTTGATCAAAGCTGACTTGCAGTTCTGCTTTTCCTGCTCCCGCTTGTTGATTGGTTAAATACCAACCCGATATCACGCAACTTTGGCTCGCCACTAAGGTCGTTCCGCAGGTACTGGTGCTGGGATCGAGTTCAAAATCTGCATCGACAGGAGTGGCGTTGAGATTAAAGGTCAATCCCGTCAGGGTAAAGGCTGATTGATTCGTTACTTTGAATCCCACCGCCGTGGTCGAGTTGGTATCTACGTTCGTCGGCAGCAGCGTGCTGACTTGTATCTGCAGATTCGGTTGACTCACCTGCGTCGCACTGAGTCCGGTGACTAAATTGGGGCTTTGATCAAAGCTCACTTCTACGTTCGCTGATCCCGATCCGAGGGTGTTCCCGCTTGTGTACGTTCCTGTATAGGTACAGCTTTGGTTCGACAGCAAATTACTGCAGTCCGTCGGCGTATTCTCGATTAAACTCGCGTCTTCAGGGCTCGCATCCGGGGCAATGATCAGCGTACTGAGCGCAAATGGTGAGGTATTCGTTAGGGTAAATGCAACCGAATAACTTTGATTCGTGCTAATTTGATTCGGTAAGGCTACGCTGGGCGTGATTTGCAAACTTGGGGAGAAAATCGTTCCGTTGCTCCCGCTGCTAAACCCATTGCTGTTTTGGTCATAGGTCGTTTGCAACGTCACGTTCGCCAAACCGGTTTGATCTCCCGTTACGTATATCCCATTGTACTGACAGCTTTGATTCACCGCTAACGTCGTCGGGCAGTCCGTTCCACTCGCCACAAAACTGGCATCTCCCGGTTGCACTTGATAACTGAAATTCAAATTCGTTAAGGGAGTTCCTGTCGTGTTGCTGATCGTAAAACTCACAGGGTAACTTTGCTCTGTCCCAAGCTGATTCGGCAAGGCTATTCCTAATGCCACCGTCGGCATCACTGGCGCCGCTCCTTGGGCGTTCGTTATTTTTTTCGGCAACGGGACCACGTTTTGAGCGTATCGCATCACCAGTTGGTAATACCCCGCTCCGCTCACTTGTGGGGTGTAATGGACCGTAACTTCGCAGCTCTCTTTGGATTGCAGTCTCCTCCCACTGCAGTGATCGTCTTTGCTAAATCCTGCGCTCCCATTCAGTTGGATCGTGAGTGCAGTCGGCATCAAAAACGGCAATTGATTCGTAAATCGATACACTGCTTGGTATCCATTTCCTTGCATCGTTTCGCTGGGTATCTCCCCTCTCTCTTCCCATCCGATCGGATCCTGCGCCGCTATCACGGTTAGACTAAGTAACAGTCCTCCTAAAACGATTCCCCATCTCGCCATCACTCTTCTTCCTTGATTTTCCATTTTCTAGGATAAATAAACTTACCATGCTTCCTCATTCCATAACAAGTAATTCTTTACATGTAATATCGACAGGTACTTTATAAAAAATTTAACGCTCAAATTCATCGCTCAGTCCAAACAATTGAACAGCGCATTCCAGTAAATCTTTTTGTGAAGAGCAAGCCGCTCTACGCAACTCTACACTCGGGGTATGTAAAAGTTTATTGGTTAAACTGCGGGCAAAACGTTGTAATACCTGCGGCGCAGGCACACTGAGTTGTAACAAACGTAACGCTTTACGCAATTCATTATCACAAATATGCGTTGCTTTTTGACGATACGCACGAATTAAGGGCGCTGCTTCCCAAGTGCGCAGCAGGGTAAAATAATCATTCACTTTCGCTTGAATCATGGCTTCAGCATGCGCTAATGCAACAACTCGATTGTGTAAATTATCCGCTAGAATTCGTTGTAAATCATCTAAAGTATATAAATAAACTGCTTCCAGTTGAGCTACTTCAGGCTCGATATCACGCGGTACTGCTAAATCTGCCATAAAGAAAGGGCGATGCTTCCTTTTCTTTAAAGCACTCTCAACCATGCCTTTACCCAAAATAGGCAAAATGCTTGCGGTCGCAGTAATGATGATATCCGCATAAGCGAGATACTGTGGAATCATAGGTAGCGTGATAATAGTTGCGTCGATCGTCTCTGCTAAAGATGCCGCACGTTCTGCGGTTCGGTTAGCAATCCAAAAACGCTGCACACCTAATGTTTTCAGATGCTTTGCAATACGTGTAACCGTCTCTCCCGCGCCAATTAATAACACACCTTTATCATGTATCGTAGTGAAAATATGTTTGAGCAAATGAGAAACCGCAAAGCTCATCGACACAGGATGTTTACTAAGATTCGTTTCCTGGCGTACGGTTTTACAGGCGGAAAATAAATACTGAAACAAACGTAGAAATTGAGTCCCTACCGTTCCAGCAGAATGCGCTAAGGTGAATGCAGCTTTCACTTGACCTACGATCTGTGCTTCACCCAATACCATAGAATCTAAACCACTCGTTACACGCAATAGATGCTGTAATGCAGCCTCGTCAGTATAGGCATAGCAATAAGGACGCAAATTCCATGCACTTAAACGTTTATGTACGTGTAACCAATCATAGATACGCTGCGCTTCACTATTAATACAATAAAATTCAGTACGATTACAGGTTGATAAAATAACCGCCTCATCTGCGTGAGTAGCATGCACTAAATCAAATAAAGATTCAGAAAGAGAAGAAGAGTCAAACGCAACCCGCTCACGAACATGCACAGGTGCAGTTTGATGGTTAATACCACAGGCAATTAAATTTAATTTTTTATTCATCCGTTACTCAGAAAAATTCATTGACGCATTAACCGCTCCTGCAAATAATGAATATTGGTTCCTCCATGTAAAAAATTTCCATCGCGCAATAAAGCTTGATGCATAGAAATATTTGTTTTTATTCCTTCAATAACAATTTCATCTAAAGCATTGCGCAAACGTGCCAAGGCGATTTGGCGCGTTTGACCGTAGGCAATTACTTTGCCAAGTAAAGAGTCATAATAAGGAGGAACACGATAGCCTGTATAAATATGTGAATCGACACGTATACCCGGTCCTCCGGGCGGATGATACAAGGTAATCAAACCAGGTGATGGAAAAAAAGTTTCTGGATCCTCTGCATTAATCCGACATTCAATCGCATGACCACGAAATTGTATATCGCTTTGCTTATAATGCAGTTTCTCCTGCGCAGCAATCTCTAATTGTTCTCGAATCAGATCGATGCCTGTAATCAATTCAGTGACTGGATGTTCAACTTGAATACGCGTATTCATTTCAATGAAATAAAATTGTTTGTCTTGATAAAGAAATTCAAACGTACCTACACCACGATATTTGATATCTCGACAGGCTTTGACACAAAGTTCACCGATTTGTCTGCGTTGTTTTTCTGAAATGCCTGGAGCAGGCGCTTCTTCAATCACTTTTTGATGACGTCGTTGCATAGAACAATCGCGTTCGCCTAAATGCACTGCATTACCATGACCATCGCCTATTACTTGAATTTCAATATGACGTGGTGTCATTAAAAATTTTTCAAGATAAACCTGATCATTATTAAAATTTGCCTGTGCTTCTGCTTGTGTAAGTGAAATCGCATTTAACAACGCAGCTTGGCTATGTACAACACGAATTCCACGACCACCACCACCACCGGCTGCTTTGATGATTACAGGATAACCAATCGTATGAGCAAGTTCTAAATTATATTGCGCATCAGATCCTAAAGGTGCGTTCGAACCAGGCACACAAGGAATTTTTGCTTTACGCATCTGCGCGATAGCAGATACTTTGTCACCCATCATACGAATAGTATGCGGCTCGGGACCAATAAATTTGAAACGACTTTCTTGCACACGCTCAGCAAAATCTGCATTTTCAGCCAAAAAACCATAACCAGGATGTATGCCGGTAGCATCGGTAATCTCTGCTGCAGAAATGAGAGATGGAATATTTAAATAGCTATCTGATGAAGACGCAGGTCCAATACACACGGTTTCATCTGCCAATTTTACGTGTTTCAGATTAGAGTCAACAGTAGAATGCACCGCGACCGTTTGAACACCTAATTCTTTGCAAGTACGCAGTATTCTTAAGGCAATCTCACCACGATTCGCAATCACGATCTTATTTAACATGATCGGGGCCTTTATACTTTATAAAAACATTATTCGATAATGAACAAAGGTTGATCAAATTCAACAGGAGTAGCATTTTCTACTAAACATGCGCGAACAATGCCGTTTTTATCCGCTTCGATTTGATTCATAGTTTTCATTGCTTCAACGATACATAAAACATCGCCGACATTCACTGTCTGCCCTTCCGTGACAAAAATTTGTGCGTTAGGATTCGGAGCAAGATACACAGTACCCACCATAGGCGAACGTACAATATGCTGCCTACTGGAATCTAGAGGCGGTGTTACGGACTGATGTGAGACATTAGAAATATCGGCAATATAAGTGGGTGGTGGTATAACTGAGGTGTGCATTGTGATTTGCTGACTAATACGGACATGTGCATTATCCTGACTCAGCTCGATCTCCGTAAGCTGATGCTCTTTGAGGAGCTGTATTAATTGCTGTATTTTTTCGATATCCATCAAAATCTACCCTCTTTAACACGGAACGGTATTCTAACATACCCAGCCGCCCTACTAAAATTTCAGACCCAAGCCGAACAAGAATACGTCACTATCGCGATTCTGTCGTGTAAGAATCCGATGCCAGAGTGCATTAACAAACCATCGATGTGCAAAAAAATACTGGGCATTGAGTGATACAACCGCATGAATCGTATCGAACGAACGAGGCAAATCAGAACCATAACCATAAACATGAGTACGAACTAAATAAGGTCCCACACCTAAACCGAGATACAAACGCTGCTGTAAAAAATCTCTTTCTAACCAAAGCTGAGGCAATATTCCATAGCGACGCATCACTGCATTATGACCTTCATTTAACCAAGCGAGTGTTCCATCTATGTAATGAAAAAAAGCATATCTGTATTCAACGCTGTTTGCAAAAGACTGTTCATCATGCGCTGAATTGACTGTTGTTTGACCTAATAACACACTGATTTGATTATCTAAAACAGGTTTTTCTGATACATTTTTACAGGCTTGTTTTGATGCAGCTAAAGCATATCCGATTGAAAAAACTAAAGCGGTTGTATCAGGATCACGATTCATGACTTGAATATGATCGACTCCTAATTTCAACAATACGGGCGAAAATCTATAATAGGTGCCTGCTATACGATACAGTACAGCAAGATGATGTACATCTGCATAATGATCCGCATAGATATGCGTATCAAAATAAAAATAGGGGCCTAATCCCGCAGAAAAAACAATTGTATTTTGCAATAATGGTTTTGAATACAGAAAACCAAGTAAAGCCAAGCCATCACGATGATGATTACTAAAATGGCCTTCATTATAATAAGAAAGCTGCCAAGCAAAAGGCGGTTTTAAGTCCTTCGCGAGATAATCAATACTCCAAGAAAGTGAACGTTTACGATCACTTTGACCAGGGCTAAAGGAAAAATTTAAGGTCAAATATAATTCAGAATCAGATGAAACTAATGATTGACTTTGCGTACCTGCACTTGCATTTATAGAGAAAGATACAACTATAATCAGTAAGCTAATAAAACAACAGTGATAGAGTCCTTCATAAATCTTTGTGCATTTCTTCATCTTTTTTATTTTTAAATTCAAACCAAACACCGAATAAAACTGCAAAGGAACTTGCAAATGCTACGCCAAGAATCCAAGAAAAATACCACATAATTAAATTCGCCTTTTACAGGTACCAAAAGATATCAATAAACATTCGTTTTATTTTTCGCCACGTAATCTAAAGTAACTTTTCCTCTAAGCACGTGATAAACCCAGCTTGTATAAATCAGGATAAGCGGTAAAAAGATAATCGTAGCGACTAACATGAGCCATAAAGTTTCCTGACTAGACGAAGCATCCCACACAGTCAAACTCATACTTGGATGCGTATTAGAAGGAAGTATAAACGGAAACATACTCACACCCACGGTCGCAATCGCAGAAAAAACACAGCAAGCACTACTTAACCAAGCGCTCCGACAATAACGAAACGTTAAAAAAGTTACAGTAAAAAACGCACCTAAAAATCCAAAGAGAGGAATTACAAGCCAACTCGGATGTTGTTGATAATTATGAAACCAAGCCCCGCTAACATGCTCAACTTGTTTATATAAAGGATTCGATGGGCCATTTTCTACAATCGTACTAACAATGTGATAGCCTGGCAGACGTGTTGCGATCCACACTCCCGCTACAGCAAATAAGACCATAAAAATCAAAGCACTCACGCGCCCAAACGTAATAGAACGCGCCTGAATTGCTCCTTCTGTTTTATTAGATAGATACGTAGCACCATGCATCGTAAGTAAAGCCACGCCCACAGCAGCGCACAAAAGCGCAAAAGGATTTAACAAGGCCCAAAATGTTCCGGTATAAAAGCAACGCAAGGTGTCGTCAAAATGAAAAGGAATACCTTGCATAACATTTCCAAGCGCAACACTTAATAATACAACGGGTAAAAATCCAGCTAAAAATAAACTAACATCCCAGATCGTACGCCACACAGGTTCATGTAATTTACTGCGATATTTAAAACCGACAGGACGTAAAATTAATGCCAATAGCAAAGCCATCATAGCAAAATACAAACCTGAAAAAGTAACCGCGTAGATAGCGGGCCAGGCCGCAAAGATCGCACCCGCGCCCAATAACAACCAAACTTGATTACCTTCCCAAACCGGACCGACCGTATTGAGCACTACACGACGTTCATCATCCGTGCGCGCTACGAACGGCAATAAAATACCCGTCCCTAAATCAAAACCATCCATGATAGCAAACCCTATTAATAACAAACCTAGGAGCAGCCACCAAAGAACACGCAGAGTAGGATAATCTAATGGCATTTAAGCAGCCTCCGATTTCTTCAATAAATATTCAGGACCTAAGCGTATATATTTTGTCATTAAATAGAGTTCCACACAGGTCAATACGCTGTAAAGTACAATGAACCCAATCAAGCTCGTTGCAATAGCGGTAGTCGTGATAGATGACGTGGCTAAAAAAGTGGGCAAAATACCCGAGATTACCCAAGGCTGACGGCCATACTCTGCTACAAACCAGCCAAGTTCAGCAGCCAACCAAGGCAAAGGCAAACTAAATAAAGCGATCTTTAAAAAACAAGTTTTATCAAAACGCCGAGAAACACTTAAAATAAATGCTGTTAAAAACAAGATAACAAAGAAAAATCCAAATGCTACCATCAATCGAAAGCTCCAAAATAATGGCGAAACGTTAGGCACAATGTCCCAAGCAGCTGTTTGAATTTGCTGTGGTGTAGCCAGCTCAATATGATCGGTGTAACGCTTCAATAACAAGGCATAACCCAAATCATTTGCATAATGATTAAATAATTGTTGTGCCGCTTGATCCTGAGGCATGCGATTTAAGCGTTGTAACGCAAGATAAGCAAATAGGCCGTTTTTAATTCTCTGCTGTGCTTGCTTCACAAGATCGTCAATGCCTAAAACAGGCGTATCAAGCGAACGCGTTGCGATCAAACCCAACAAATACGGAACTTTAATCGCATAATGAGTCGTACGTTGCTCTTGATCTGGCAAACCGAATAAGGTAAAGCTCGCAGGCGCTGGCTCAGTCTTCCATAGACCTTCAATTGCTGCAATCTTCATATGTTGCATTTCGTTAGCTAAATAGCCGCTTTCATCGCCTAAAACGACGACAGACAAAGAAGCTGCCAAACCAAATGCTGAAGCGATCATAATAGAACGTTTAGCCAATTCCCCATTACGTCCACGCAACAAATAATACGCACTAATGGCTAAAACAAAGATGGATCCAGTAACATAGCCTGCGCTGACAGTATGCACGAACTTAGCTTGTGCAACAGGATTAAAAAAAACATCCGCAAAGTTTTTGATTTCCATACGCATGGTATGAAAATCAAAATAAGCGCCTACAGGATGAGCCATCCATCCATTGGCTATCAAAATCCACAAGGCAGACAAGTTAGAACCTAAAGCAACCAGCCAAGTTACCATACAGTGTGCTGATTTAGACAAACGATCCCAACCAAAAAAGAATAAACCGATAAACGTTGCTTCTAAAAAGAAGGCCATTAAACCTTCTACTGCTAACGGCACGCCAAAAATATCCCCAACATAATGCGAGTAATACGCCCAATTCGTACCAAACTGAAATTCCATCGTAATACCGGTAGCAACGCCCATCGCAAAATTAATACCGAATAATACACCCCAAAATTGCGTCATATCGCGCCAAATTGTGCGTTTAGTTAAGACATAAACCGTTTCCATAATGCCTAAAAGGACAGATAGACCTAGCGTTAAAGGCACAAAAATAAAATGAAACATGGCGGTTAAGCCAAATTGTAGGCGCGACAGCTGAACTACATTTAAGTCGATCATATGAATCTAGTCCGAAGAAGAATTTAGGTTAGTTTGTACATTAAAAATTTTACCTGCGATGACGCCACGCAGAAACGAAGAATCGCTCGGGTGTGAAAAGAGACACAACCAAAGCATAGCCAGAACAGCCAGCTTGAACAAAATTGTACAGGTCAGTTCACGCGCTAAAGACATATGCCTACCTCACAATAAACAGGTCATTGGCTTCTTGCCGGAATGATAACTTGCCTATTGTACCAGTAAATTGGCGTATTGCGAGTAAAGGATTAAGTGGGAAAATAATCTGCATTAAAACAATCCTCAATACTGAAGGGAGAATGCGGTGAAAATTCCTGTTCATCCAATCCGGTTTCTGCGGCCGCTTTGATAACCGCGCGCGTATAGGCGCGATCGAAATGCGAGGCCATTTCTTTTTTTAAACTTGGACTTTCTGCAAGATGATCTTCCAATTCTAAGCGCTGATTTTTAATCGTCAACTTCCAGCTTTTGCTACGCCTGGTTGCTTGAAATTGCCATTTTAATAAATGCACCATTAAAATAGATAAACGATTAATTAATTCTCTTTTTTCACTTTTCCCCACACTTTCAATCTCTTCAGCAAGATGTTCAATATCCAGTTCTGATAATTTGCCGTGTTTCAATAATTCGACCGTATGCATCGTCCAAGCATAAAAATCTTGATCATACCCGCGCTTTTCGATACGTTTAACCATGCTCAATGACCTGACAATTACTATTCATAAAAACATTATTTTCCTTAATGCTATGGGTTATAATGCAATGAGTTGTCTGGTGTTGCATTTGATTGATTGCTCACGCTTGCACAAGCAGGTTCATTCTTAAAAAAAATATCTATTTTTGCGAGTATCGCAGAGATAAAATTTGTTTCACTTGACGACTTATATGTTTCATCAGAATCTTTCAATACATCTACAGACATTTTTCCTTGCAAAACCTGCGTTGCTCGCGCTAAATAATGCAGTTCTTCTACAGCTTTTGCCGGATCTGTATCATTTAAATAAGTAAATAATTTAGGGCGTGATGTAAGATTGAGAGGCAGATTAACTCCTTTAAAAAACATCTCATATTGTGCTACTAATTTATCGATTTCTGATATCTCCGGATACTTGCTACCTTCTATTTTGACTAATTGATCGAATGTGAGATTCTTTAAACTAAAAATGGCATGTAACTTCAACAAAATCTGTGAAAACATATCAAAATAGCCACCACGATCAGACATTTCCAAAGTAAATTTCTCTGTGTCATCGAAATATTGAGAGAATTTCTTTCCAAATAAGTAATCATAAACAAACAGTCGCGCGTTATAAGAAAGAAATGCACAGGGCGCTAATAAATTAAATTTCCATTCAGATGTTTTATGCATCTCAACAATGAATTCAGCGCAATGATCCAACTGATCAATAGACAGATTATCTTTGCATAGATTCGCAGAATTCTTAGTTACAGATTGCAGGTTTTGTAGATTCTTTAAAAGAAAAGGCATGTATCGATCAAAATATAGATTTAATCCGCGTATAAAGAACAGTCCATATCGCTCAATAGGGCTGCCATCGCCTTGCTTGATACTTTCTTCCGAACTCAGCAAATTATCAGCTATCTTAATCATTTTTTCATATCCATCACTACGCAGGGCATAAGCGCTATTATCAATGTCGTCAAATGCATCAAAAGTAGCTTTACTAAAATCAGAACCATGAAATTTTATAAGCGCAACACGTGCATTATTATGAATGGTATAATTATCTAAAACTTGATTCCAATACTCAGAAAATCCTTGTATCAGCATTGCGCTAATACAGTTTTTACATATCTGTTTGTGTTCAGAAATATACGATAACGATGCATGCCACTGCTGAATTTTATTTAGCAACGGCATTACATCATCAACTACTTCGTTATTTTCAAGTTTTTCAATTATCCTGTTAAGTTCGTGTATGCTCTCATGAACATCTTTGTTTATTTCCTCTTGTTTCTGATTAAAATTTGATATTCTTTGAATGGAATCTTGAAAACTAAGTTGAAAAAGCTCATGATTTTCTGATATTCGCACGTTTCGAACAGTTATAAAGTCACTAAAATAGTCGCGATGCTTTTCTTCATTCAAAAGTGTTTCAAAAGCTACAGGCTGCATAGCCAATTTAAATTCCTTACTCTCGTTAACATCATCCTGAAACCAATAAGCAAAGTTTTTTAAAAATACTAACCCTTCTTTCTGATCAGGCTCTCTGAATAATTCGTTAACCGCCAATTTTAAATTGTCTTTATTAAATGTTCGACCCGTGTTTTCTACATATTGCGATACATTGCTCAATAGGCTAGGGAAAATTTTTGAGTCACAAAATGCATTTAGTACGTTGTATATTTGTTCACGAAATGCTTTAGGCATATTTTATTTCTCAGAATTAAAGATTAAACTGCTCATCGAAACTTATCCATTAATTTGGCATATAAGTGCTACGTCAAATGAGGGTATCACAATTTTATCAAGCTAATGCATATTTTTCATCACAAACATGCCAGCGTTGAATTAAAAGTTGCACGCGATTTGGAAAATCACGTAATAATTGCTTCGCAATTTTTTGTATCTCCGGTAACAGATCAACATCGCGTTGTAGATCCGCAATCTTAAAATGTAATAAACCTGTTTGCTTCGTTCCAAGCAATTCACCCCAACCGCGCAATTCCAAATCACGCTGCGCTAATTCAAATCCATCCTGCGTGTTACGTATACTTTTTAAACGCTCTTTCGCCAGAGGCGTCAAGGTTTGATACAGTAAAATGCAATAGCTCGGTAAAGTGCCACGTCCAACACGCCCCCGTAATTGATGCAATTGCGCTAAACCTAAGCGTTCTGAATTTTCAATTACGATCAAGGTCGCATTAGCAATATCTACGCCCACTTCAATCACAGAAGTTGCCACTAAAATATCTAAAGACCCTTGTTTAAATGCAGTCATAATCGCGTTCTTTTCTGTATTTGTACGCTGCCCATGAATTAAACCGATACGCAATTGTGGTAATTGTTGCGACAAATACACCGCTGTGCTCTCTGCTGCTTGGCATTGCAATCGATTTGAATCAGTAATCAACGGACAAACCCAATACACTTGTTGTCTTTGTTCTACTAAATGACAAATTCGTGCAATCACCTCATCGCGGCGTTGTTCAGGCAACACGACCGTACAAATGGGTTGACGCCCAGGCGGCAACTCATCGATGATTGAAGCATCTAAGCCAGCGTATAAAGTCATCGCTAAAGTACGCGGAATCGGCGTGGCGGTCATGACTAATTGATGGGGATAATAACCATTCTTTTGACCTTTTTGCATTAATAACAAACGTTGATCAACCCCAAAGCGATGCTGTTCGTCGATCATCACTAAGGCTAAATTCTCAAATTCTATATGAGTTTGAAACACAGCATGTGTGCCGATCACAATGCCAATAACACCTTGAGAAATTTGCGCTAATAATTCCTTACGCGCTTTACCTTTAAGTTCGGAAGTAAGACAAGCAATAGCAACAGGTACTTGGGCTAAATATTGTGAAAAATTTGCATAATGTTGTTGCGCTAACAATTCAGTCGGTGCCATTAAAACACATTGCAGACCCTGATGCAGCGTATGTAAGCTTGCTAATAAAGCGATCAAGGTTTTTCCAGATCCTACATCGCCTTGTAATAAACGTGACATAGGTTTAGAACGTGCAAGATCCTGACTGATCTCATGAAGTACACGTTTCTGCGCTTCCGTTAAACGCATCTTTAAATTTTGTAGAATCTGGTCGATCAGCTGTATCGGTGCGCGTAATGATCGTGCGCGATACTGCGTATGAATCGCTTGGCTACTGAGTCTACTTACATGTTGCGCTAATAATTCTTCGAATGCTAAACAACGCTGATACGGATGCTGGAACGCATTTAATAATGCTAAATCAGAAACCGGCGGTTTATGAAGATAAATTAACATTTCTATTAAATGAACCCTTTGCTTGAAAGGCAATGTAAGACCCTTCAGATAATCCGGCAATTGATCGGTAGATAAGCCTTGCAGAAGCCGCGCTAAAATGCGACGCAAAATAATCTGTGACAGCCCAGCTGTGCTTGGATACACTGGGGTTAAATAAGGCTCAAGTGGTGGTATTTTATCAGCAGAAAAACATTGATAATCAGGATGAATCAATTCCAAACAACCTCTGTGTCCATAGCGAACTTGACCAAAACAACGAACAACTAAGCCTGGTTTTAAATGCATATACTGTTTTGCGGTGCCATGCAGAAAACGCAGCAACATAGCACCGGTTTTATCACGAATCTGCAGAATAAATTGAGTACGATTGCGTCGAAAGCCCGATGTGGTTTGAGGATATATTTCTTCAATGAAGCCTACAATTAACGCATACTCGCCCGCACGCAGCTCAGCAATTGATGTTAAACGTGTACGATCCTCATAGCGCATCGGAATATGTAATAATAAATTTTCTAAGGTTACAATGCCGCAACGTTTAAGCAGCGCAGCTGTGCGTACACCGATACCGGAAAGTTCCGTGCAAGGAATTTGAACGAAAGAACAACCTGCTGAACGCAACATAAACGTCTAATGGTCATCCGCAAGTGAGGCCAATTGATCGGCTTGATGTTCGCGGATCAATGGATCAATGATGGGTTTTAAATGACCTTCCATAATATCAACTAGCTGATACAAGGTCAGGTTAATACGATGATCGGTCACGCGTCCTTGCGGAAAATTATAAGTACGAATACGCTCCGAACGATCACCTGTGCCAACCAAATTACGACGCGCTTCTGCTTGCTCGCGTTTTTGCTGATTTTGTTGCATTGCGGTTAATTTTGATTGCAATAAAGATAAAGCACGCGCACGATTTTTATGTTGAGAACGTTCATCCTGACATTCAACGACTAAACCGGTTGGGATATGCGTAATGCGAATTGCTGAATCCGTTTTTTGTACATGCTGACCGCCCGCGCCTGAAGCGCGAAAAGTATCGATTTTTAAATCAGCCGGGTTAATGGCAACGGCATTGATCAATTCTATTTCAGGCAGAACCGCAACGGTACAAGTTGAGGTATGTACACGCCCTTGCGCTTCTGTTTTCGGTACACGCTGTACGCGATGCGCACCTGATTCAAATTTTAATTCTGAATAAACTGACTGACCTTCTATAAGCGCAATCAACTCTTTAAATCCACCTTGCTCTGCTGGATGCGCACTTAATAATTCAACACGCCAGCCTTTATTTTCCGCAAAACGCGCATACATACGAAATAAATCACCACAAAAAATAGCTGATTCATCGCCACCAACAGCAGCGCGTAATTCTAAATAAGCATTACAAGTGTCGTTTGGATCCGAAGGGAGTAACAGCTTTTCTAATTGATGCTCAAGCGTCTGTAAATGCTCACGATCGCGGATTAATTCTTCTTCAGCCAAAGCGTGTAACTCTGGATCATTCAAAATAGTCTCAGTACTGGCTACGGCAGATAAAAGCAATTGATACGCTTGAAAGCAATGTACGATTGGTTCCAGTCTGGCACGTTCACGCGAAATATCACGCAGACGATCTTGATCTTGGATCACCACAGGATCAAATAACAATTCAGATAATTCCTGCCAGCGTGCTAACAAACCATGCAATTTATTTAATAAGGATGCTTGCATAAATCACTGACAATAGCTTAAGACGTCAACGCGCAAACCCGTCATGTGACCAGCCTTTAAAAATAGCTGATATACAACACACAGCTTTGAATCTGCCTCATTCATACACTATCCTCAAATTAAATTTGCGCGATGAAAAAACCATCGCTGCTTTATTTTAAGCACACAATCACTATTAAATACAACGCTAAGGGGTTAGTATGAAAAACTTGATACTCATTATTTCAGCTATATGCATGTTCTTAGGGAGCGTTCATACAGCATTCGCTCGTCCAGGTCAGTGTTCTTGTAGCTTTGCAAAACAACTTTTAGAACAAAAAGGATTTAATGCACAAAGTAAATACAGTGCTCAAGATATACGTCAACTGTTGGCAAGCATGAACATAAAAGTTTGTCCTTCCTGCAAATTACCACGTTGTTCTCGCTATTGTTATGTATGTAAACAACATAATTATCTCGCTAAGAATAAATTAATCCCGGTTAACGGAGGCGATCCAATCGTTTGGAAAAATACACAACCATTTTAATTGAAAATAACTGCTTCAAAGCCATCCTCTTGATTATTCTTGAATTTTGAGGATGGCACTTCAGTAT
>JABDAQ010000011.1 GCA_013289115.1 Gammaproteobacteria bacterium | reverse complement strand
GTACCAGTGACGAATCTCTTCACTTTGTTTTTGTAATCCGGCTTTCTCTAATAAGGTCTGTACTTCTAATTCAGTAAATCCAAAAGAGTCACTGTAGCGTTTATGGAGTACGGAATACACCTGAATATTATTTAATCCTGAAAACAAACTTTCTTTTGATACTCTCAGAATCCCCGTTAACACCGCTTTGAAACAATGTGGATTGTCTTTTAAGGCCGATCCTAAAAATGCCCGAAATAATTCGACTATCTGTGGATAATAGCCGTTTAAATACCCCGATTGGATCGGCGTGTCATATTCATCAATCAGAATGATCGGCGCTACTTTGTGATAACGGTGTAGGTACTGACTTAATCCTTTTAACGAATAATGAACAACCGCAGGTGTTGCTTTCCCTTCTAATACAGCGTAATAGCGATTTTTTTCATCGGGGGCTAATACATCGTTTATTAATACATAACGGTGTTCTCTATAAAGAGCCGCTATCAATTCACAAAAACCTTGGTAGGCCGCTTCAAAGTTGGAAAACTTCAGATCTTTCAGGGTTAAAAAGATAACCGGATAATATGCACGATGGCATTGCATCTCTTTTTCTTCGTGAATCTTGAGTCCTTCAAATAATCCTTCTGTGCTTTCTCCTTCCACTTCGCTGGCAAAATAATACCGCATCATCGATAAATTTAAGGTCTTCCCAAAACGACGCGGTCGCGTGATCAGCATAACCGAGGCTGAATCGTCGAGAACTTCTTTGATTAGAAGACTTTTATCGACAAAATAATATTTACCTTGTATTACACGCCGAAAATCACTTTCACCTATCGGTATTTTTAACTTGCTCATCGTATTTCTCAAAAAAGTTTTACTGTCTAGCGTAAACAATTTTTTATCATAACAGAAGTTTCTTAGTAGCCAGATCTAAATTGTACTACCTGGTGGATAATTCATTGTGTCCATTGCTTCGCTTAGTATCTCTTTTGCCTTAGTCTGAAAAAATAAATCGCTATTTTTATTTAGAGGACTCTTCTTTACAGGACTCTTTAATAGTACAGGAATCGGACAGTTCGTATCCATTTCATCTGCTGATTGAGAAGCCTCTAAGTCTAATTGTTTGTTTTCTGGCAACGAACAAACTGTAAAACATTCTCTCAATGATTTTTCTGGATTTTCAAGACTACGTAGTGATATTAAAGTGTCATTTAGCGCTAAACACTTATTTGCTAATACCTCTTTATTCTTATCGTTCTTATCATCGCGCAGTAATCGATGATCCTTAAGATACTGTTCCATAAATGGAGTATCTATAGGACGTGCATCTGAATCTCGATTTCCTAACAATTCCGTGAATGATTTCCCTTTTTGCTCAATCTCATACTTCAGATCACGAAGAAAGCGGGCCGCTGAAAATAAAGAATCATCAATAGGGTTGGCATTACATATTAATATTATTTCAGGATAGTCACCAAATACCCAATTTACAGAACGTAACGTATTAATGCATTGAGCTAAGGACTGAATGCCCCCTTCGATACAGCATAATATTCGACAACAGTCTGAAAGCTTTATATCCGAACCAAAATGAACAAGAGGCTCCTGATAGTTATTATGCAGAACTATGAAATGATTGGTTTCTTCACTCGCTTCACAGCCATATTGTTCTATAACAGAAAAGCTTTCTTCTACTAAATTGCCTATAACGATAGGTTTATCGTGCAATTGAGTATCCTTAAGTAAATCTTCGACTAATTTATTCGCGCCGCCATCATGCGTAACACCATAAAAAATAAAACCTATGCTTTTGTTTTTAACATAATTCAATAATAAATTATAAGCAGCCTCTCCATTAGAAAAAGCAGCTGAACTGCCAATAACTTGCATACATCGTTTCATGTCAATCCCGAAACGATGTTGAATATCAGCAACAAGTTTACAATACCCCTCTTTTGTCTTACTAAATTCCTCTAAATCAGAAACAGTAATGTAAAATGCCTCAATATTTTCTTTAGCAAGTAATTCATTTCGTTCTTGTTCTTCTATTATTCCAATGGCATCATGCAAAGTTTTATAGTGTTTAGACAATGCATTCGGCATAACTACCTTCTTTATTGATTACTATTATTTTTGTTCTTCAAGTCGCAATTTTTCAGGCCGCATTAATGGAAACAAAATCACATCACGGATCGAGGCACAATCTGCGAACAACATCACTAAACGATCAATGCCGATTCCCTCACCTGCTGTCGGTGGCAGACCATATTCAAGCGCGATAATATAATCTTCATCATAAGACATCGCCTCTGCATCACCGGCTGCTAAAGCTAAAGCCTGCTGCTGAAAGCGTTGCGCCTGATCCTGTGGATCATTTAATTCAGAAAATCCATTCGCAAGCTCACGGCCCGCAATATACAATTCGAAACGTTCAGCAAGATTGGGATCACGATCACTGCGTCGCGCTAAAGGAGAAACATCGATCGGATAATCTAAAATAAAAGTGGGTTCGAGTAATTGATGCTCCACTGTTTGCTCAAATAATGCAAATTGTAACTTACCGATGGAATCACTTGGATTTAAATCAAAAGAAGAAGCAATGGCATTGAGTTGTGAAAGATCTGTTAAATCTGCAAACGACCATTGAGGATTATATTTTAACAAAGCATCTAACACACTCAAACGTGCAAATGGTTTAGAAAGATCATACGGATGACCTTGATAGATTATTTGAGGTTGGCCAAAAATCTCTTGCGCTAAATAGCACAATAATTTTTCTGTCAAATCCATTAGATCATGATAATTAGCATAAGCCCAATAAAATTCCAACATAGTGAATTCCGGATTATGCCGCGTTGATACCCCTTCATTACGAAAATTACGTCCGATCTCATATACACGTTCAATGCCACCGACCACCAAACGTTTTAAAAATAATTCAGGCGCCACACGCAAAAATAAATCTAAACTCAACGCATTGTGTCGTGTAGTAAACGGACGTGCTAAAGCGCCGCCCGCTAAGGTATGCATCATCGGCGTTTCAACTTCAATAAAATCGCGTTGATCAAGAAATTTACGCAGACTCTGAACAAGTTTCGCGCGAATTAAAAAAGTTTTACGCGTTTTTTCCGCCATGATTAAATCAAGATAACGTTGACGGTAACGCAACTGCGGATCAAGCAGACCATGAAATTTATCGGGTAAAGGGCGCAGCGATTTAGTTAACAAACAAATTTGCTGCGCGCGCACAGATAATTGTTGTTTTTTTTGTGTTTTAAAAACAATACCGTTGACACCGATGATGTCGCCAATATCCCAATGTTTAAACGCCTCGTACATAGCATCAGGCAATTCATGTTCTGAAAGATGAATTTGAATAATTCCACTGCGATCTTGTAGATCGATGAAACTTGCTTTACCCATAATACGTCGCGCGCGTATTCTACCTGCTAACTGAACATAGGGTTGTGTTTGCTCCAAAGCAACGATCGCTTGCTGTTCGTACTGTGTGTATAGTTGCTTAGCAGTTTGTGTGGGCCGAAAATCGTTAGGGTACGCATTCTGACTGATGTGACGCAATTGATCGAGCTTGAGACGACGCTGTGCGAGGCTATCGACATGTGACTCAGGAATTTGAGTTTCTTCTGACATATGCAAAACTTCTAAATAATCGGGTACAAAAGAATACATCAATGTATCTACTCTGGATAGATTCATTTAGTAGATACCAACAAAGGTGTGCTTTCATTCGAATTGTTCGGATTGTTGTTACTATTAAAAAATCTATCACGCGTCGGCTCTATCGTAATTGCTACTTCGTCTTTCTTATTATTTTCTAAAATAAATTCGCTAAAATAGCAGTTAAAAACGTCTGTAACAAATTCACGATAAGTACTCGGATTGATCTGATTGAATATGCGAGATCCTAGACAACTTCCAGTAAAAATGCTTTCGATTTTATCATATTGCCGAAGCACTGGATCAGAGATAACAATTTCATTTTTTTTATTAAAAGAAGTAGTCACTTTATCAATAATGAGTGCAGACACTAGCGTAGTAAGAACAACGCCCAAAAACGATACGCCTATTTTACCCGCAATATACCATGGATGATTATTCAAACTATGCGTTCCAGCATGATTAGCGACCTCAGTCATTGTTCCCCAAATTTCCCAAAGCATCCCCGCGTCGAAAGCTATTATTCCCGTGGATTTTAGCCATTTAACAAACGAACTCGGTTCAGAGTTTATACGATTGAGGCTGGCACATCCCCGAGACCAAAAATACACTATGCCCAAACAACACGAAAAAATAGTTAGGAGTAAAAGACAAATAATGCCATCATCCCCTTTACAATCGCCTGAACCACAACTCATATCGCCGTCACCGCAGCAATTTTGATCACTCTGATCAGGAATAATATGCCTGCCTTCATAGTTCCCAACAAAATTCCCGATTGCACCCATAAAAGAATGCTGATCATGACAATTTAGAACTGTATGAAGAAACTCACTCGTGGATGGCCCACTATGAATATTATTTGGCGAAAAATAGGCATCTTTCAATGTAGAGTTCTTGCTAAACAGTTCTCCGAACACAGCAAGCACTTGCTCTCTTTCGCAATAACGGAGATTTTCAAATACCTCTTTCACAGCCTCAGTAACTGGCGTGAAAACCGAATCTTTAGAAAGCAATTCATATCTATTTTTAATTTCTGCTAATTTATTTTCCATTACACTACTGTCTATTGCTTTATTTACTTTATTTATTTGATTTTTCATATCTTTCATTTATATACACCCTAAATAACTCACGTTATACATAAAATACATAAATAAGTTACATAGATAATAATTTATTTTTTTAATGAATAAATTTAATAATAAAATTTTTTATATTTATTTTAAAAATATAATTGACAAATAAATTGCATCGATTATTATTGCGAACACGGAGCATAATAGAATAACAACAATAATCGTTGTACAAGAATAAGAACTCAATTGAAATTAAATTACGGTTTTTTTGCCTGAGCGTTTGTGCATGAATGCTTGGGCATTTTTTATTTGAATCTGTTAATTCTACAGTCCCGCTTTTAAACTTGCTTTAAGAAATAAATCAATTCCACCGTCTAAGATTACGTGTATATTTCCAGTTTCAACGCCCGTGCGTAGATCTTTGATGCGTGCGTCGTCAAATACATAAGAACGAATTTGACTGCCCCAACCGATCGTACGTTTCGATGACTCTAAACTTTCTTGTTGAGCGCGACGTTTGCGTAGCTCCAATTCATATAATTTAGCGCGCAATTGTTTCATCGCTTGAATGCGATTGCGATGTTGCGAACGATCACTTTGACATTGCACAACAACTCCCGTGAGTATATGCGTCATGCGAATCGCAGAATCTGTTTTCTGAACATGTTGACCGCCAGCACCACTGGAGCGATAAGTATCAATACGTAGATCAGCAGGATTAATCGCAACTATAATATCATCATCAATTTCAGGTGAAACAAATACAGCCGCAAATGATGTATGGCGACGCGCATTGGCATTGAACGGCGAAAGACGCACCAACCGATGCACACCCGTTTCTGTGCGCAACCAACCATAGGCATACGCGCCTTCAAATCGAATCGTGGCACTTTTAATCCCTGCGACTTCTCCCTGCGATATTTCGATTAATTCAGTTTTAAATCCACGACGCTCGCCCCAGCGTAAATACATACGCAATAAAATATTGGCCCAATCCTGTGCATCTGTGCCGCCAGAGCCCGCTTGAATATCAAGATACGCGCAGCAACGATCCTCAGGCTGAGAAAACATTTGCTTGAATTCTAAATCAGCTAACTGTGTTTCTAAGTGAGGAAAATCGTCCTGTTCTAATGACGTTAATACTTCACTGTCCTGCTCGGCATCGGCCAAAATTAATAAATCTTGCGCCTCACACAAACGTTGTTCTAACTCGCTGATGGAGGAAATTACTTCTGAAAGCTGTCCATGTTCTTTACTTAAATCGCGAGCACGTTCTGGATTCTGCCAAAGTTCAGAATCTCGCAATTGCTCTGCTAAGCACTCGAAACGCTGTTGTTTCGTAGCATAGTCAAAGATGCCTCCGTAATTGATCTAAACGCAATGCGAACTCAATCAACTTTTTATTCAACAATTCAAACATAGATAACCTTAATATTATCTGAACCTAACAGCTGTTGCATTGCTTGTAAACATTCATCGCTGGGATTAATTTTCCATTCAGATCCTAAATTTAAACGTACAGGACCGCTGATATGCTGATACTCGATCACGACAGGTAAAACGCCAGGACAAAACAAACGTAATTGCGTGCGTAGCTGCTCAATTCTATCCAGAGTACATTCTTGTAAATAAATCAAAATCCCTCGCGCATAGTGTGCACGTGCCTGCGATAATTCCCATATTTTTTTGGCTAATAATCTCGGTTGCACACTATCACCTGATACTTCCGCTTGAATAATCAATAATTTATCAGGCGCTAATATCTCATGATACTGCCTATAAACATCGCCAAATAAAGTCATTTCTATTTGACAAACACGATCTTCTAAACGAACAACGGCCATACGCTGTGCTTTTTTCGACAAAAAAGTTTTAATTCGTACGATCCAACCGGCTGTGATCACGGTTTGGCGCGTATATTTGGCAAGCTCAGACAAAAGAATTGCATTTAATTGTTTTAGCTCAACAGCGTGATATTCTAACGGATGCCCGCTTAAATAAAATCCTAAAATCTCTCTTTCAAAATGCAACCGCTGAGTATCAGACCAAGGCATGACATGAACAGGAATAAAACGTTTATCTTCATCGCCAAATAAATCACCTTGACCGCAAAGCGCAAGGCTCGCCTGTGTTGCTTTCAAGGTAGGTTCCAATTCCGCCAACACCTGCGCACGATTCGCATTAAAACAGTCGAAACTACCTGAACGTACGAATACTTCCCAAGCACGACGACTGATCTTACTACGCTCAACACGTCGACATAGATCCCAGAGATCTTTAAAGCAACCTCCATTTTCTCGTTCAGCAAGAATCGTATCGATCACAGAGGCGCCTAACCCTTTTAACGCGCCCAAACCATAAACAATCGCAGACTCAGCATCGACGGTAAAAAAATAATGGCTCACATTAATATTCGGCGGCACAATCGGCAAACCCAGCGCGCGACATTCATGAAGAAGTTCAACTATTTTCTCCGTATGATCCATGTCCGCTGACAATACAGAGGCCATAAACGCGGCTGGAAAATTTGCCTTTAACCAAGCAGTTTGATACGCAATTAAAGCGTAAGCGACTGAATGTGATTTATTAAAACCATAATCAGCAAAATGTTCCATTAAATCAAAAATTTGATTCGCCAAACGCCCTGCGATGCCTCGTTCATCCGCGCCTTTGATAAAAATCTTGCGATGCTTTTTCATTTCTTTTGGTTTTTTCTTACCCATCGCTCTGCGTAATAAATCAGCAGCACCCAAAGTGTAACCGGCTAATACTTGCGCGATTTGCATCACCTGCTCTTGATACAAAATAATGCCATAGGTACTACGCAAAATCGGCTCCAAAGCAGGATGTATATAAGTAATCTTGGCCTTACCTTGTTTACGATCGATAAATTCATCGACCATGCCCGATTGCAAAGGACCTGGCCGAAATAAAGCAACTAACGCGACAATATCATCCATACAATCGGGTTGTAGACGACGCACAAGATCACGCATGCCACGTGATTCTAATTGAAATACCGATCGTGTTTTGCACGCTTTTAACAAGGCAAAGGTCATCGGATCATGGAGATCAATGGTATCGATCTGAATCGGCTCTTGCGTTCTAAGGCGTAATTGTTGATTAATCGTTTCTACACTGCGTCGAATGATCGTTAACGTTTTCAAACCAAGCAAATCAAATTTAACAAGACCTACCTGCTCGATATCGTCTTTATCAAATTGTGTCACGAGATTCGTCGTCTCGCCAGGCTCGCAGTACAAGGGTGTAAAAGCAATCAATTCTTTAGGCGCAATAACAACACCTCCTGCGTGTTTTCCTGCATTGCGTACCAACCCTTCCAACTTACGTGCCAGATCAAATAAATGACGCACGCCCTCTTCATTTTGATAACGTCGTTGCAATTCTTCCTGTGTTAACGCGTTATCCAACGTAATCCCCAACTCAAAGGGAATCAGCTTGGCTAATTTATCTACCATAGGATAAGGATACGCAAGCACACGCCCAACATCGCGCACGACCGCTTTAGCCGCCATAGTACCGTACGTAATGATCTGTGCAACGGATTCGCGTCCATAACGATCGATCACATAGTGAATCACACGATCACGCCCTTCCACACAAAAATCAATATCAAAATCGGGCATAGAAATACGTTCTGGATTCAAAAAACGCTCAAATAATAAATCGTACTGAAGAGGATCTACATCAGTAATTTCCAAGGCGTAAGCGACTAAAGAGCCTGCGCCCGAACCCCGTCCCGGCCCTACAGGAATATCATTGTGTTTCGCCCAACGAATAAAATCGGCCACGATCAAAAAATAACTAGCAAACCCCATCCCGTTGATCACGGACAATTCGCGTGCTAAACGTTCTGAATAAGCCATCAGATCACGATCAGAATTCGCCAAACGCGCAGTCAATCCGCGTTCCGCTTCATGCGTTAAATACAGTTCAGCCGTCATAGTATCCGGCACACTATAGCGCGGCAAATGCGATCGACCTAAACTCAACTCTACATTGCAACGTTTCGCAAGCTCCACACTATTTGTCAAAGCACTCGGCAGATCAACAAATAAAGCGGCCATCTCTTGTGGCGAACGCAAATACTGCTGCGCGCTATAACGGCGAGGACGTCTTGGATCAAGTAAAACAGTCCCCTCATGAATACATACACGCGCTTCATGCGCTTCATAATCTTGTTCTGATAAAAAACAAACCTCATTACTTGCCACGATTGGGATGCAATATTGCTGCGCGAATGCACTCACAAGCGCAATATACGTTTCTTCCTGCGGCTTACCGGTACGTTGCACTTGAAAATAAAAACGTGTTGGAAATAAAAGTAACCAATTCTGTAAATGCTGCGCTGCTAAAACCGTATTGTTCTGTAATAAAGCCTGTCCGATATTGCTCTCTTTAGGCAGCAAAGCAAACAAACCCTGCGTTTTACCCGTTAACCAAGACCAAGAGAGCGATGGTTTTCCGCTTGTTTGACCTTGCAAATAGGCCTGCGTGATCAATTTAATTAAATTTTTATAACCCATTTGATTCTGGCAAAGCAAAGTAAGACGAAATGGATGAAGCGTATCTTGGAGATTTTCTAAATAACAATCCGCACCCAGAATGGGTTTAATGCCAGCAGCAACAGCGGCCTGATAAAATTTAATCGCAGCAAATAAATTACTTTGATCGGTCACAGCAACCGCCGGCATTTTCAAAGTAACAGCGGCTTTTACTAATTCTTCAATACGAATTAAACCATCACTCAGTGAATATTCAGTGTGTACATTGAGATGAATAAAAGTACATGACACAAGAGACATCCTGTCTTAGGACTTATTAATAAACTGCTGCGATATTGTTTGTTCGGTAATGTTGATATCTGCGATAATGTTGATATCATCCACACCATAAAATGTAAATAAAGACACTATCTTAGCAATATTACTTTCTGATTTCTTGTGAGGCAAAAAACATTGTAGTTTTTCAACGTTTAGTGTGAACACCCGAGAATAGGCAGGAACAAAAGAAGTTGAATCGATTTTTTGATTTGCGAGAGATTTTGATTGTTCAGCCACCTGAGCATACGTAAATAACCAATTCCATGGATATTTATCGTCTCCTTTACACTCGTAATCATCAATGCATCTCTTATCATAACCATCTTGATCTCTATTAAAATCATTTATTAATCTTTTTGTAATTTCTTCTTTAGTTATGCCGGTACTTTTTTCAAAAGCTGGACTAAAAGTTGAGTAAGTATTCCCAATTTTAAAACAATTCATTCCACGCCCAGAACCAGCAAGATGTTTGAATTTATAATTAGAATCATTCCCAAAATAACAAAGTTCTAATAAAGTAGATGAACTATCATCATTAGTTTCACTGATAAGAAATGGATCGAGAAGCGCGAGCAGATCATCAGTTAAATCACGATCGCTAAGCTGAAAAGATTTATTACCAAATTTTTGATTGAAATATGCATTACCAAGTACAGCTCTAACGCCAAACCATAGAGCAATCTCAATAAACATATTAGAATCGATAATAGAAGGACCTTTGACAAGTGCATCAAGCGCTCCCGACGGATCAGAACCCTCATAGGAAAGGGTCATGATCCCTTTCTTTGTATCGAATGTTTGAGAAAAAGGCGAAAACAGTTGAACACCTTTCGCGTTTGCTGCTTCCAGCAAAAGATGCTGTTTCATTATCTTTTTATTTGGATGTTGTTCATTCCATACATCGAGCAGACTGTTTCCATCGAAACAACCTGAGAATTTATTTTCAAAAACCTCATCACGATTTCCCCAAAGGGTATTCGTCATTTCAATACAATCTTTTACCCCTTCGTTAAAGCCACCCGGACGAGACCGTTCGAATTTTTTTTGAAACGCTAGGAATTCTTCTGATGATGGAGCTTTCTCACGCTGGCCATCAAGAAGTTCTAACAGATCCTGTGCATTTTTTATTTCTGTTTCTTTTTCAAGATCATTTGGCATAAGGTTTAACCTCACTTGTCTTAAACATACGACACTAAATTACCGTTTCCAATAAAGGTTTAGCCTTTACTACCTGATCCAATTCCAATAATACTGTTAACAATTCACTCATCTTATTCAAGGGAAATGAATTCGCTCCGTCGCTTAAAGCGCGATTGGGCCTCGGATGTGTTTCCATAAACAAACCAGAAATACCTACGGCCACAGCAGCACGTGCTAAAACAGGAATAAACTCTCGTTGTCCACTTGAGGAAGAACCCAACGCACCCGGCAGTTGTACTGAATGTGTTGCATCAAACACAACAGGACAATCGGTTTGCCGCATCAAGGCTAAGGATCGCATATCAACAATTAAATTATTATAACCAAAAGACACACCTCGCTCACAGATCATGATTTCATTATTACCCGCTTGCCGTACTTTTTGAACGACTTGTTGCATGTCCAGCGGCGCAAGAAACTGTCCTTTTTTAATATTGATAGGCAAACCCTGCCGCGCAACACTTTGAATAAAATCAGTTTGTCGACATAAAAATGCAGGCGTTTGTAAAACGTCAACCACCTCAGCCACTTCAGCCAGAGGCGTTGATTCATGTACATCTGTGAGTACAGGCACGCCGATGGTTTTTTTAACCAAACTCAAAATACGCAATCCTTCATCTACACCTAAGCCACGAAAGCTTGTATGAGAAGAACGATTTGCTTTATCAAATGAAGATTTATAAATAAAAGAAATCGCTAATTTTTGCGTAATTTCTTTGAGTATGCCCGCGGTATCCAAAGCCAATTGCTCACTCTCGATCACACAAGGACCTGCGATCAAAAACAAAGGTTTAGTTAAACCAATTTCAAAATCAAGTAAGCGCATAACTTTAACTACTTTCTGTTTAGGGTGCGAACTGCAATGCTGTTTCATTAGGAACATTGATATCTTGGATAGCAATGTGATTATTATTTTCAAATTTAAATTGAGATGTTACCGTACCAAACATATGTGATGCATTCTTAATACGAGTAATAGTATCAAGCAACTGATTCTCATTTACATCCGACAATGAATTAAAAGGCATTACAGCGGTAACATTGTATGTTCGTGGATTTTGAATAGTAAAAAAACGTAAGGAAGGCGAATTAGGAAAAATATTTTTCAAGTCTTTATTCAACCATTTAACACAGTAAGTCTCGTCTATTTTTACAAATTCTTCTTGTTTTAATTTCTCTCGAACTAACCAATTTTCTAGTTCTGTAACGTTCAATGTGAATACACAACGAGAGTCAGGTGTAAAAGTTTCCGAATCGATTGTTTTCTCTGCGAAAGATTTTGATAATCCTGCTACATCAGGAAACGTAAGTGATGGATTTTGTGGATATTTATCTTGTCTTATACACTCATAATTAGCAATCTGCCCCAGATCATAACTATCTTGCGGTTTGTTAAAAGCATTTATTAATATTTCTTTAATTTCTTTTCTCGTTAAGCCGATGTTCTTTTTTAATGTCGGATTAAAAACTGAATAAGTATTTTTAATTCCAATACAGTTTATCCCCTCTCTAGAGCCAGCAGGATGCTTGAATTTATAATTAGGATGATTGCGAAAACTGTAAACCGCTAATATAGATGAACGATCATTAATAGCTTTATTGCTAAATGGCTCGATTAGAGTAAACAGATCAGGAGGTAACTGAAAATAGGTAATACATAAGGGTTTGTTACCAAATTCTTGATTAAAACACTCATCGCCAAGCACAGCTCTGAAACCGAAATACATGGCAATATCAATAAACATATTACAATCGATCACAGAAGGACCTTTCACGAGTGCATCAAGTGCTCCTGACGGATCAGGACCTGTATAAAAAAAGATTGGCTTTCTATCATCTGCGTTTAATTCATTAGAAAACAGCGGAAGCAGACATAGTTCATCTTCTTTTCTTGCCATTGCTAGCAAAAGATGAATTTGCGTTATTTTTTTCTCTGGAAATTGTCCATTCCATACAGTAAGCAGATCCTCTTCGTAGAAAAAACCTGAGAATTTATTTCCCAAAACCTCATCACGATTATCTAAAGGGATATTCGCTATTTTGATCAAATCCTTTATCCCTGCGATAAATCCACCCGGGCGAGGCTGTTTGAATTTTCTTTTAAACGCTTGCAATTCTTCTGACGTATTTACTTCTTCGCGGACAGAAGGTAAATATTCTAGTAAACTTTGTACATTTTTTATTTGCTTTTCAAAATCTGTCATAGTGGATTCTCATTCTATGTCTAAATACATTTTACTGAAACACCGTTGTTATAACAGGTAATATTTTTGTAGTGAAAATTCGGATTAAAAATTGGATATTTAATTGGCACTTCTAGACCTGCTCCATCCAGATTTATTCTGACATCGTTCAAGGTAACATAATCTTCATCGCCAAAAGTTAAGCCGTCAAGTATAGCCAAACCCAGTGTATCTTCAGAAACAGAGATTTTGCTACTCTGCATTGAAAAATGCGAACCTCCATCCATATAAACACCGTACACATCTCCAGAACCTTGATTAAAAGTATGTACGTTAATATCGCTATTCTCGACAGTGACATTAGCTCCTGCCGTTAAATACATTCCGTAAAGCGTGTGATCGGGCATTCCACCATCACCGGTACCATTAACAGTAATTGTACTATTTTGCACAGAAACATTTGCATGCCCCCCTATAGCAACACCTTGAACTTCTTGCGAAAGATTTCCTGAAACGGTAATACTGCTATTCGTAATATTTGCCTGTGACACATCTAAAATGTTTATACCGTAAGCACCGAAACCAGAGTCAGCTTGTATAACTTGAATGCGCGTACCATCCATGCTTACTTGTGAATTTTGCATAAGCATACCAACAGCGCCTGAGAAAACATCCGAATTTTTGATAGAGACGTGTGTCGCGCTTCTAAAAGCAAAACCAACAGGATACAAATGCGCGCTATCGCCTAATTGCACGTTCTCAATCTCAATAGTATCAGCGGCGATACTTGAAATACCTGGATATTGCATGGAGTTTGTGGGCAATAGAATAATATTTTTTAAGATATCACCACTGTTTAATACAAAACCGCCGTGAAAAACCGTACGCTGCGCATCAGTGGCCTGTAATGCATAATCACCGCTACGTGATTCGATCTGCTGATTGGCTCCTAAAGTTAACCCTATAAAAGAATCAGTCGTGCTTTGCTGAGCATTATAATTGCCGCCGTTGAAGAAAAGCAGCGCATTAGGTTGCAGCTTAGCAATACTATTGAGCGTGTTCTGATCAAACTGTTTTGGACCACAGGGATGTTCAAACGTACACTGCGCTATATTAGTAACCGGTGTAGCATCAGACACAGCATTATTAAAGAAATAGATATTTTGATATTCAATAGCCCGATTAAGCAAGGTATAAGAAGTCTGACTGGGCATCGAACCACCGCGTCCTAAACCAAAGACATGACGCTCAATCGGATCCGTCATGTGTTGTTCAAGCAATTCAAAGCTCAGCGGATCAGCGACACCTCCGAAGCGAACACCTAAACCAAGCGCCACTGTATTTCGGTAGAAATTATCATAACTATAATTCAACGTTACATTGAAATATTGATTCAACCAATAATCAAAGCCAGCAGCAATACCGCGTACTGCGCTATGTTTTTTCAGATCATTATCCTGTGCAGATTGAAAATAATACGCGCCCAACGTTGCCCGCAAAGGCAAATCATTAAATACACGATAGCCAAATTTTACATCAGCCCCTTTACCAAGCGTTGTTGATCGTCGATATATATTATTGGTAGCCATGTGATCAATAAACCGGGCGCCTGGCAAACCATATTTATCTGCAAAATCTTCATCGACACGCGCATTATACGCAATAGGAAGATAGCCATTCATATGCAGATCCCAGCGAGTATTTATAATCTCTATACCGGGGCTGGCCACCCAGGCCTGCATAGTATCATTGGTTTGTGTACGTTCACCAAAAATATAAGCGCCTAAGATCCCGGCATTGTTATAAATCCAACGATAACCGAATCCTAGCCCTGCGACCCATTGCATCGTGTCGCGTGACCATTTTCGCTGGCTACTCCCTTCTGCCTGTATGTCCGTATAAAAATTATGACTCTCATCACCGAGCAAAGGAATCATGGCATCGAGCTGTGCACCTCCTAAATAAGCACTGCTTGTGCTGACGGAAAAATCAAAACGCGAAGGTAATGCAGCCACATCATCATCCGCATAAGCATTCAGGCTTAGTAAAAGAGAAGACACAGCAAGAACAGACAAAGTAAAACGTAAACGATAAAGAATCATCACAAGCGCACCTTTTGTTTTATTTGAATTTCAGGATTTCAATCGGGATAAATTATACACAGCTTTTGGGAGGGAGAGAAAAAAAATCGCTCGGTAACGATGGCTACTCGAGCGATAAAGAACAAAACCACTGTTATAAGAAAAACAGGCAAAGAAATTTTACGAATATAAAGATAATTCTTGCCTCGATGCTTCTTCTGATGCTGATGATGCTGACGAAAGAAGAAAAAATTGGCTAAGAATTCCGTCAGTACTGTCTTTATCATAGGTAATGTCTGTTAACGGTTTCTCAAAATTAATTGCTAATTTATTCATTGCTCCCTTTATTTCCTCGCAAGTTTTAGTTTTACAGCTTGCAATGGCCTCTTTAATAGAAGCGCGTTCCTCTAAGCATTTAGAAAGAAGACTCTTTTCAGATAAATTGTCTAACTGTGCTTGAATGAATTTCTTACTCTCTTCAGATAAAGGCTCATTTGATCCATGCTTGATCAGCGTCTTTGATAATAGCGACTCCACTAGTAAGCGGTTTTCTGCACTAAAGGAAATATCGGGAGAACAATATATAAAATGTTCATCTGATTTTAAGTGACCAGAATAGCTTACTCGAGATTCTACCTTATATTCACGATCGCTTTTTCCTTGAAGAGTATTAATATTATCCTTCAAAACAAAAACCTTTCCGCCCTTATTATTTCCTCTCTCGTTTTCTTTTATAAGCTCCTTACAATCATCATAATTAACGTAGTGCGCAGCATCCAATACAGGGGGTTGATACGTTTCATCATGGAAAATATTATAGTTAGCATTGGAATCTCGATCAGAATTGATACCGCTTGACTTAAAAATCTCTCTGAGCTTTTCTTCCGGTAAATCAAGCATATCTAGAGGCGTTTTACCGTCATTATTTTTAATAACCATATTAGCATTCGCACCAAGCAGCATCCGTATCAATTTTAAGCAGCCTGAGGCAAAGGCGTAATGTGCAGGTGAATTTCCAAGTAAATCTGAAGAATTAACAACAGCTACTCTATTCTCTTGTGTAAGTTCACGAAGTATCCAAGATCCTATCAAGGGATTTCTCATTTTAGCCGCTAGCAATAAGGTTGTTTCACCTTTCTTATTTTTCACAGCATGGTCAATTTTATTTTTATAATTTTCAATCAAAGATTTTGAACTCAACTCTCTTTCGTATCGGATTGCATTAAACAACGCCGTGTTTCCATGCTCTTCTTCTCGAATATTTACATCGACACCGCGTTCCACACACAGCGCAATATAATCTGCAACCTCAACTGGTTTTGCGAAAATACTCTGATGCAATACGGTGCAACCTGTATCAGGACATTGTTCATTGACATTTATTCCTTCTTTTTCAAGAAACATTTTAACTTTTGTTAAGCTAAGGCTAGGGCTGTATATTTGCTTTTTTTTCTTTTCTTGATTTCCATTTTCAGCAGGCATATTGTTGTTCACCTTTTAATTATTGTTAGTTTTAAAATCACGATCTTAGAAGCTAGTATCTCAGTTCATTGAGCTACAAGCTACGCATTAAGATAACACACTAATAGCCCAAATAGAGTCAACACATACAAACAGTAAATACATGTACGCTTTTCACTCTTTCATTTACCTTCCGCTGAAAGCTCAAGTAAAATTTGCATGAGTTTATTGAGATTCGTATAATCATCGGTTCGGATTTAATTTCCATTCTCGCCTCCTTACCCTACATTGGGAGGCTTTATACCCATGAGGAATATGTATGATGCGCCATTATGAAATTGTATTCTTAGCTCACCCCGATCAAAGCGAACAAGTACCTGCTATGATTCAGCGCTACAGCACTTTGATTCAAAATAATCAAGGCGCTATCCATAGGGTTGAAGATTGGGGAAGACGTCAGCTTTCCTATTTGATCAATAAGCTCCTGAAAGCACATTATGTGTTAATGAACATAGAATGCTCAACAGAAACGCTTGAAGAATTGATGAATAATTTTAAATTTAACGACGCTATATTACGTCATCTAATCATAAAGCGTGATGCAGCAGTCACTGAGCCATCTCCCATGACAAAGACAGCTGAAACACAAACGCCTGTCGCGCCTTCTCATACTGCACATATGCCACGACGTCGTAAATATTGCCGATTTACCGCGGAAAAAGTAAAAGAGATCGATTATAAGGATTTAAATACCTTGCGAGAATTTATTACAGAAACCAGTAAAATCTTGGCAAGTCGCTTGACAGGCACTGCGGCTTATTATCAACGCATGTTAGCGACCGCGATCAAGCGAGCACGCTTTTTAAGTCTATTGCCGTATTGTGATAAGCACCAAGTACTCTAAAACTGGATAATAAATAGGATACCTGTGGCTCAGTTAGTTCACAATTGCGCGCGCTATGTCATGCGAAGCCGCAAACATGCGGTACTACTTGCTTTATTGTTTACTGTACTGCCGCTGTTTACTTGGCTTAGTACAGTAATCATGCTTCTGGTTACGCTACGTCAAGGAGCACGAGAAGGCGCAATCATAGTCCTCTGGATTGTTTTGCCACATGTTGTGCAAGCTGTTTTGCAGCAACATTTAGTTTGGATATACGCTATTCTTGCAGGAAGTTTGCTACCTTATACATTTGCACTCTTATTACGACAGACTGGATCCTGGGCCATCTTGCTACAAAGTGCAGTCCTATTAGCGCTGGGGGTGATAACCCTCATACATCTATTCAATCCTGATATTCAAACATTTTGGGCTCATTATCTAACACAGAGTATGACGCTAGCAAAACAGTATATTCATACGCTTCCAATCTTAGATAAACAGAATTTATTGTGGGTTGCAAAACTTGCCACTGGATTACAAGCCAGTATTTTCTTAATCGCCACTTTATCTAATTTAATCATCGCCCGAGGCATCCAAGCCTCCTTATATAATCCAGGTCAGTTGCGTCCAGAATTATTGGGTATTCGCTTGCACAAAAGCATGACCCTTGTATTTCTCTTGTTTCTTTTAGCGCGTTTCTTAAATTTTACGCTCGCATATGATGGGTTGCCCGTTTTACTATTGCTCTTTAGCTTAGTCGGATGGAGTGCTGTACACAGCGCCTCTGTACTCTTGAAACTGTCTAAGTTACAATGGTTTGCACTGTATATCTGCCTATTTATATTTCTTCCTTATTCCGCATGCTTGCTCATTGTATTAGCCTGTATAGATAGTTGCTTCGATACACGTCGCTATTTACAATCAAAATTCATATCACACTAAATTGAAGGTATCGTTTTATGGCAAATAAGGTTTTGCTCATTCTATTAGAAAAAATAAGAGCGTTAGGCGACGTTGGCGAACAGGTTACCGTCAATGCTGGCTACGCACGCAATTATTTACTTCCTTACAATAAAGCGGTGCGCGCAACTAAAGACAACATAGCGCAATTTGCTTCCAGAGCTTCAGAACTCAAACGCATTGCTGAAGAAGCGCTTCAACAAGCACAAGAACGCGCAGCAGCGCTCAGTGCTGCCAGCATTACGATCGAAAGTAGAGCAAGTAACGAAGGTCGTCTTTATGGATCAGTGGGTATTTTGGATTTGATAGAAGCATTCACACAAGCGGGATTCATGCTTAAAAAAAGTGAAATTCAATTACCTAATGGGCCGTTTCGTCAAACAGGCGAGCATGAATTTCTTGTATCTTTACACAGCGATGTTGAATTAAAACTTAAGGTTTTGATTGTGGCGTTTAACGAAGTTACTTAGTAATCAAGGAACATGAGTAGCAGCGATCGATTTAAAATACCACCCTATTCTCTCGAAGCAGAGCAATCCGTTATCGGTGGTTTGATGCTCGATAATGAAGCTTGGGATAAGATCGCAGATAAACTCAAGGATAATGATTTTTATCAACCTGAGCACCGTATTTTATTTAGGATTATTGCAGATCTAGCCAATCGCGGTAGTCCTTTTGATGTAGTCACCTTAACTGAATCACTTAAAAAGGCCGACGAATTACACGCTATGGGCGGTGAAGTTTATTTATTTGAACTAGCACGCAATACACCCACAGCCGCGAATATTACTGCTTATGCAAAAATTATTCGTGAACATTCTGTACTGCGACAATTAATTAAAGCCGCAACTGACATCACCGAAACTGCATTCACACCCGCAGGACGTGATGCATTAGAATTGATCGATGAGGCAGAACGAAAAATTTTCCAAATATCCAATCTAAGCGCACGCGGTACTGGACCTATTCGTATTAGCGATCTTCTGGTTAAAACAGTGGATCGTGTCGATCATTTATTTCGTTCTAAGCAAGTAATCACGGGACTTACAACAACGTATCGCGATCTCGATGAACTAACGTCGGGATTACAACCAGCCGATTTAATTGTGGTGGCTGGACGTCCATCTATGGGGAAAACAACCTTTGCAATGAACATTGCAGAACATGCCGCAATCAAAGATACAAGACCGGTCTTAATCTTCAGTATGGAAATGCCCGGTGAAGCGTTAGCCATGCGGATGATGTCTTCATTAGGACGCATTGATCAGCATAAGGTACGTACCGGAAAATTAGATGATGAGGATTGGCCGCGCATCACATCGGCTGTTAGTATGCTATCGAGCGCAGCCATGTTCATCGACGACACCCCCGCCTTGAGTCCAGGTGAAATACGCGCCCGCGCGCGACGTGTAGCCAAAGAACATGGCGCACTCGGCCTTATCATTATCGATTATTTACAGCTAATGCAATTACAAGGTTTTAAAGAAAATCGTAGTATGGAGATATCTGAAATTTCTCGTTCATTAAAAACACTCGCAAAAGAACTGCATGTTCCCATTATTGCTTTATCACAGTTAAATCGCAGTTTAGAACAACGCGTTGATAAAAGACCTAGTATGTCTGACTTACGCGATTCAGGTGCCATCGAACAAGATGCTGATCTCATTCTCTTTATCTATCGCGACGAAGTGTATCACGAAAATAGCCCGGACAAAGGCACAGCTGAGATTATCATTGCCAAACAACGCAACGGCCCCATCGGAAAAATAAAATTAACTTTTTTAGGGAAGTACACGCGTTTTGAAAATTTTGCTCCAGAACGATTTGAAACGAGTATTCCCGCATGAGTCGTCCGTTACGCATCGACATCGATCTATCTGCTTTACGTGCCAATGTACAGCGCGTACGTACGCTTGCACCTGGATGTAAAATTTTAGCCATGGTGAAAGCGAATGCCTACGGTCATGGTTTAATACCTATTGCATACACCTTAGCCGATCAAGTAGAAGGCCTTGGCGTTGCTTGCCTTGAAGAAGCAAAATTACTAAGGCAAGCGGGCATTCAACAAAAAATTGTATTGATGGAGGGGTTTTTTTCACAAGAAGAATTACGCAGTGTGAGTGAATTAGAACTCGACACAGTGATTCATACCGCACAACAATTTCGAACCATCTTGCAAGGACCCGTATCCAAACCACTTTCCCTTTGGCTAAAAATCAATACAGGGATGAATCGTTTGGGCTTTGCGCCTGAACTTGTCTCGGAAATTTGGAGCAACTTAACTGCTTGTTCTTGGGTACAAACTCTTTACTTAATGACACATTTTTCCAGCGCTGATTTATTAGATAAAACAACAACGTTGGATCAAATGCAGTATTTTATAAGTAGCACACACAGATTAAACGCACAGCGTAGCTGTGCTAATTCTGCTGCAATCATCGCTTGGCCACAAACGCATGCTGATTGGGTACGCCCAGGACTCATACTCTACGGTGTTTCACCCTTTGCAAAGACCTTAGCCCAAGATTACCAACTCAAACCGGTCATGACGATTCGCTCTAAAATCATTACGATTATTCAAGTACGTGCAGGCGATTGCATTGGGTACGGTGCAACCTGGACAGCGCCCAGCGATCAACGTGTCGGTATTGTTGCCATTGGTTATGGGGATGGTTATCCCTACACAGTGCAGCAAGGCGCGAAAGTATTACTCAATGATCAACACGTACCTCTTCTAGGCACTGTATCGATGGATATGATCGCCATTGATCTTAAAACACAACCACAGGCTAAAGTAGGCGATTCAGTTATTCTATGGGGGAAAGGCCTACCCATCGAAACCGTTGCACAAGCAACACAGCGTTCAACGTATGAATTACTCTGCGGAATTAATCGTGGACAACTTATTCGAACCTACATTAAAGAAACATCCAGATAATTTAGGAAAAACATCTATGGCATATCATCAAGAAAAAGTACGCATCATCGCAGTGATCAGTTTCATCAGCAGTCTACTTGGTTGTAGCAGCTTGCAAAGCAATGCTATCTCGACAAGCAATCTAAACAACGCGATATCTCCCGTTGATCTCATGCAACCCGAGGATCAAAAACGCCTTACACAATTTATAGCAACCGCGAACCCCCATCAAATAATCTCTTGGCACAATGCAGGCCTCTCTTATGAAGCAACAAGTCGCTCAATCTTCTTAAATAAACAAGGACAACCGTGTAGAAATTATCAAATTATTGTAACCGTGAGAAACACACATCATGCATGGACCTTAACGAGTTGTCGCTCGCATGGAATTTGGACGATGTGATACACTCAGAACGTGATTAAAATTATAAAAAATACGAGTTAATTATGCCTAGTTTATATGAGCGCCTAACGAATACTTATTACCCATTGTATTTACTTTTGTGGTTTGCTTGGCGTGCGTATCATTTAAAATTATCACCGTACGCATTAAAAACAGGTGTTAAGAACACAGGTTGTTTTCAGGATTTTGTATATGAGTTTAAGTTAAATTCTGTTAAAAATTCTATGTTTCTACACGCGATTCAAGCAGGGTATAGAAAAAAAATTACAGCGAACGACTTATTTGCAGCAGAAGGTGATTTTAGTTTAAAACAACATTTCGATGCTTATTGCAACATAAAAGACAAGGGGTTCATTCGATGTTCACTCAAAACAAATTTTTGTAGTGTATACAAATAGTGATTTTGACTTTGATAACTTAAAAAACGCTGGGTTGGAACCTGAAAAGATAAAAGAAAAAGATATTATTTTAGCTATACCAAACCAACTTACTTTGGCGCAGCGCTATCGTTTTCAAGTCGTAGATGACTCTCCTATTTTCAGAAATTTGCAGAGCAAAGAAGCAAACAAAGACAACTTACGCGATTTTCTGCAAAATTTAATCTTTGTTGTATGTGCGCCAAATAAAAACGAATTGCTGTCGCTCTTAGTAAAAGAAGTTTGCGATAATTCTCATAAACCAGCTATTGATGTAACTCATACGCTGAAAAACCTGTTTGAACAACTCATCAACCATGTATCAGATATACCGCAATTTACTTTTTCTCACGAATTTTTCTACTCAGATTTTCATTCTTTGGATCGTAATGCATTCGGGCTATGGCAGGTTCCTGGTAAAAATACCCAATTCATCGGTCGAGCTGAAATACTTACTGAGATTAAGGAACAGTTCGATATTCAGAATAACCCTACTTCAATCATTGCCTTGTGCGGTTTAGGCGGTGTTGGCAAAACAGAAATCGCTTTGAATTTTGTTTTGGAAAATCAGGATGCTTATCGTGGTGTATGCTGGTTTCGCGTTGATAGCAAGCAGAGCTTACGCCAACAGTATGTCAAATTAGGTCACGCGTTAAATTTAGTGAGTAAGGATGCATCTAATGAAGAGTATATTGTATCAGCTGTTAAGAATTGGTTCGCGCAGCCTAAAAATGCAGGCTGGTTACTCGTCTACGATCATGTCTCGTCCTATGAAGCTATCTCACAATTTCAGCCTGCTTTAGATAGCACTGATGGAAAAACAAAAATACTGATTACATCACGCAAAAAGGAACATTACTTCCCCATGATTTTGGTGAATGAGTTTACTCCTGACGAGTCAGAAGAATATATCAAAACTCATTTAAAGCAGCTAAAGAACCAGACTGAGTTTGAAGGCTTGCGTGAACTAGCGAATACATTAGAAAATTTTCCATTAGCGTTAGCATCCGCTTGCGAATATATGAATGAAACCGAGATCAGCCCAGATTGCTATCGTAATTACCTTACACAGGAGGAGTATAGAAAGTATTTATTGTCAGAGAGTCGCTATGCTCATGAAACATTTTGGCCATCGTGGCCCCAAAATAAATTCGCATAACGCGACTAGTAATGGACCCGGATCGTCCTGCGCTCACAGTGCCGGAGACCCCTACGGCAGTCACCCTAACCGGGTGGCCTTCGGGGCCGTCGTCATTGCTCTCACAGTGACTTGACGGCATGACGCGTTTCCTGCTTCGCCCGTCAACGCACGCCTTCCGGGGCTTCTCGACTACGCCTTCGTCTCTCCATGTCTCGTCGAAAGAAAATGTGGTTTTTAACAAAATTTTATCCGACGAGCCTGCCCAAAATTTATTGACAACCTGGGATTCAACACTGAACGTTATGCGTCCTAAATTAAGCATAAATTGGCTAAATGCATGTGCTTATTTAGCCAGTGAATCTATTCCTTACTGCTTGTTTGAGGCCTTTGCTTCAGCACTTCAGCAAAGTAACCCAATGGAACAGATCGACGCAATAGCAAAGCTAGATCACCATTTCATGCTGAAAATTGATAAAGACTTTAAATTCATGTCGATCCACCCTTTCATTCAGACAGTGTTACAAGTCAAACATAGTCCAGAAGAAAAACAAAAAATTATTGCATCACTTAAACTATTATGTAAACGTGTACTCTCAGAGTCAAACGATACAACAAAGGAAATCCTACGAAAACATATCACTGTATTAGAAAATCATGAGCAAAAAGATGTTCCATTGCTGGGAGTAAACTCTTTCTTTGATCAAAATAATGAGAAAACTACAACTACATCGAATACACAGAATAAACCTTAAAGGTGTGTACTGGTGCCCATAGCACTCATCATTTTATTATTCGTCTTAATTGCCATTGCGTTGCGTAAATCCATAAACATGATTGTTCCTATAGGGATTATCATGTTTATTGGATCTATGGCTACATTATTATTTCATCAGATCACGCCATCTCGTGCCTTAACCGCGATTGATCCTAATGTCATGTTTTATTTATTAGGTGTTTTTTTAATCTGTCAAGCAGCGGAAACAAGCGGTTATTTAGAGCAGATAACTGATCGCTTGTTTATTTACTCTCATACTGGAAAACACGCTTTATTCATTATTGTTTTTGTACTTGGATTAAGTGCTGCATTATTTATGAATGATACGGTCGCTATTGTTGGCACGCCCATTATTTTGCAGTTATGTAAATCACATAAAAAACTAATTGAACCTTTACTATTAGCCTTAGCATTTTCAGTGACCATTGGAAGTACAATGAGTCCCATTGGCAATCCACAAAATCTATTGATTGCTATAAAAAGTAACATGGCCTCGCCATTTTTTACTTTTATAAAAACGTTAGCTATTCCAACTATCATGAATTTAATTATCGTTTATTTTTTTATTTATGTCCTCTATCGAAACATATTAAATGAAACGATAGAAAAGCCTATTCCAATAATAATTAGTAATGATCGAAACACTACACTCGTCAAGCTAAGTTTAGTTTCTATGCTCGTTTTAATTGCCATCAAAATTCTAACAGATTTTATTCAATCTTCTTTTCATATCAATTTTAGTTATATTGCTTTGCTATCAGCTGTGCCTATTTTGTTCAGCAATCAACGATGGATGCTTATCAAGAAACTTGACTGGAGTATATTACTATTTTTTGCAAGTACCTTTGTTTTAATGCAAAGTGTCTGGGATAGTGGATTCTTTCAAAGGAATATTCAGTATTTGAATATTCCTTTGACTCACCTATCTGTTATCTTGGTATTAAGCATTATTCTAAGTCAGTTTATCTCTAATGTACCGCTCGTTGCTTTATATTTACCCTTGTTGATACATCACAATTTACCTGAATCACATTTATTAGCTTTAGCAGTAGGAAGCAGCATAGCGGGAAATTTATCAATTCTTGGGGCTGCAAGTAATGTCATTATTGTTCAGAATGCAGAAAAACATGGAAATAAAGGGTTTAGTTTTTTTAAATTTATTAAGTTTGGCTTATTGTTAACGAGTATGAATGCTTTCATATACGCATGCTTTATTTGAAATTCTATTCAACGGCTTTTCAATTAATACATGAATGGTTGTTCAGCAAAGCTTAACGTACTTTATTTTCATTTCGTCAAATGACTCTTAATACAGCGTTTTATTGGCTGTGCATTTCATCTGAAAATATTTTATAATCTGACAATCAGATTTTATGAGATGTTATTATGTCACATCATACCGTTAGTGTTACACAAGCGAGTCGTTCGTTTTCTGAATTATTAAATAAAGTTCATTATCAGGGAGAAAGTTTTGATATCAAACGAGGAAAAAATGTGATTGCTAGACTCATGCCTGCAGCGCCTATACCTCAAACACTTAAAGTAACTGCACTCAATGAAGTTTTTAAGCAGCTACCTGCTCTGGAGAGAGAAGAATACGACAGTTTTGAAGCAGCTGTTACAGAAATACGAACTCAATCAAATGCAGAAAAAAATCCATGGGATTGATGCTAGATACGTGTGTTTTAATATGCGCTGAGAAAAATCGCCAGGAGGTTGATTTCGATCAATGGGACGTTTACGGTGAGGTATACATCAGTACTATCACGATCACCGAGTTATTAATTGGGGTCTATCGCGCAGATACACAAGCGCGCCGTTTAAAACGTTCCGCGTTTGTTGAAGCGATCATTGCTTCGATACCCCGATTAGATTTTACGGAAAAGGAAGCACGTATTCATGCCGAAATCTATGCTTACTTGGTAGAACTCGGGCAAATAATCGGCGCACACGATTTATTGATTGCCGCCACCGCTTTAACTCACGGTTGTGCGCTTTTAACAGCTAATCACGAAGAGTTTACTCGCGTGCCTGGATTGGAAGTAATCAAATTTTAGTGGTTGATTTATGCAACAAAGCTGATCTTGCTACGATTTAATAGACACGGCGAACAGAGTTATGCATCACGCAATATAAAATCACGTTAGCTAACGTGATTTTCATGCTTTATGATCTTATCAAATCAAATTGACAGTCACTGATTCACATTGCATCATTAAGCGCTTTAGTAAAGTAATTACGATCCTGTGTTCATGGAAGTACAAAACCGAATTCTAACCAATAATCCACAATCTCGATCCTGGACTCAATCAGCATGTAACGCTTTACTCTTGTTTTTCCTGAGTCAATCGCTTCAAGCTCAACTTGTTTATCCCAATTATCCAAAATCAAAGCTAACCGGAAATCAAATACAAGATCAACAAATCAAACAGGGAGAGTATTTAGCAAAAGCAGGCGATTGCATCGCCTGTCACACTGATCCGAAACATAAGGATCAACCTTTTGCAGGCGGACTCGGCGTCAAAACACCCTTCGGTACTTTATATTCAGCCAATATTACAGCAGATAAAAAAACTGGGATTGGTTTATGGAATGATCAACAATTCATTCGTGCCATGCAACACGGTATCGCACCGAATGGCAGTTACTATTATCCTGTATTTCCTTTCCCTGATTTTACAAAAGTTAATAAAAGCGATTTATTAGCAATAAAAGCTTATTTATTTAGCATACCGCCTGTACACAAACGCGCTTATGCCAATGAAATGTTTATTCCATTTAATTGGCGTTTTTTACAACTAGGCTGGCGCATCTTATTTTTTCGTTCAGGTGATTATAAAACTGATTTAAAACATTCTGCCTTATGGAATCGCGGCGCATATTTGGTACAAGGATTAGGTCATTGTGGGATGTGTCATACACCACTGAATGCCTTAGGCGCAGAAAAAAAATCGTATTATTTAACAGGCGGCTTTGTGGATGGTTATTATGCACCCAATATCAGTGCAGATGGCTTAAAAAATAATTCAGTCGATGAAATCATCCATGTTTTTTTACAGAGTAAAAAACTCAATAATGCCGGTGTGATCGGAGGACCTATGTTGGAAGTCAATCACGATAGTTTAAGTTATCTAAATCGTAATGATCTACGCGCTATTGCCATCTATTTAAAAACGGTCACTAGCAAACAACCTAAAGCACACACTGATCCTATTACCGCAAATACAGGGAAAAAACTGTATGGCGACTACTGTGCTGTCTGTCATAACAATGGTTCAGCAGGCGCACCTAAATTAGGAGATAGCGTTGAATGGGATAAACGTAATCAACACGGAGCAGCACTTGTTTATCAACGTGCGATCAATGGATTCAATTCCATGCCGGCAAAAGGAACCTGTATAAGTTGTTCAAACGCTGAAATACAAGCCATTGTAAATTATATGCTAGAGGTTTCAAAACCAGGCAATAGCTTGCAGCGTGCATCCAAGTTACCACCCGTACAAACAACGAATCTAGATCCAATGATGGGTCGTCGCGTGTATAAACAAGCCTGTGCGCGCTGTCATAATGGCAGTGTAAAAAACGCACCTAAGCTAAGGGATCGCACTATTTGGAAGCCATTGATCGCTAAAAATATGGACTATTTAATCCAACATACCCTTGAAGGTTATGGCGCTATGCCACCCAAAGGTGATTGCCGCGATTGCAGCAATACGCAATTAAAAGAAGCCGTTAAATATATGGTTGATCGCAGTAAGGCCGAGGGAGATTATCATTTATGGTAACGCGTTATTTACGTGGCATTTTACAATTAATCCGCTACGTTTTTTTCTTCGCAACGCCCGCTTATTGCGCCTGGACAACGAATATGAGTCCCGGTGTTACGCCGATCAGTCATGATATTTATCGTCTGCATATGTTAGTCTTTTGGATTTGTGTGGCAATCGGGGCGATCGTCTTTTCTACACTGATTTATACACTGATCCGCTATAGAAAATCACGCGGTGTAGAGGCAGCACAATTTCATGAACATACTGCTTTAGAAATAACTTTGGCGATCATTCCGTTTTTGATCTTAATTGCAATCGCTATTCCTGCTACACGTGTCCTAATACGTATGGATGACAAAAGCAACGCTGATTTAACGATTAAGGTAACCGGTTATCAATGGAAATGGCGCTACGATTATTTAGATCAAGGTATTTCATTTTTCAGCCTGCTTGCCACACCTAAAGAAGAGTTACAAAACACAGCGCCGAAAAATCCTTGGTATTTATTAGCAGTAGATCATCCCCTTGTTGTTCCAATTCATAAAAAAATTCGTTTTTTATTTACCTCGAACGATGTGATCCATGCTTGGTGGGTACCAGCACTTGGAATTAAGCGCGATACTTTACCTGGATTTATTAATGAAGCCTGGGCCATCATTGAAAAACCAGGTATCTATCGTGGGCAATGCGCTGAACTCTGCGGTACAAATCATGCGTTCATGCCCATTGTCGTTCAAGCGATAGATGTAGCGCAGTTTACACGCTGGGTTCGTGCTTCGAAACAGAAAATTAAACCCTAGAACAAGGAAGAAACCGTTATGATGATCGACTCAGCCGAACTAAATACCTGGCAACGTCTTGGGCATTTTCTAAAGCGTTGGCTTTGTAGCACGAATCATAAAGAAATTGGCACTTTGTATTTTTTATTCAGCCTAATCATGTTTTTCGTCGGCGGCCTCTTTGCTTTATTGATACGTGCTGAGCTAATGCAACCGGGTGCGCGTTTGTTTAGCCCCGAATTATTTAATCAAATGGTTACTCTGCACGGCTTAATCATGTTGCTGCTTGTGATCATGCCTGCTCTGTCTGGCTTTGCAAATTGGCTTATCCCCTTGATGATCGGCGCACCCGATATGGCTATGCCACGTTTAAATAATTTTGCGTTTTGGCTTTTACCGATGGCCTCATCGCTCGTAGTATGTACTTTATTCTTACCCGGATCAGCACCGAATTTTGGTTGGACTATGTACCCGCCTTTATCTACGCTGTACGCACCTCCCAGTACTGATTATTTGATCGTGGCGATCCATCTTATGGGTATATCTTCGTTGATCGGAGCGATCAACATCATCGTGACTATTTTAAATCTACGTGCACCCGGTATGCGTTTAATGGATTTACCTGTCTTTTGTTGGAGCTGGTTGATTACAGCGTTTTTATTGATTGCTGTCATGCCTGTTTTAGCTGCCACCGTTACCATGATGTTATTAGATCGACACGCTGGCACCAGTTTTTTTAACGCAGCAGGAGGTGGTGATCCGCTTTTATATCAACATCTTTTTTGGTTCTTCGGTCATCCTGAAGTGTATATCATCATTCTGCCGGCCTTTGGTATCATTTCACAAATAATACCTACTTTTAGTCGCAAACCTTTATTTGGTTATCGCTTTATGGTGTACGCCATTATTGCTATCGCTTTTTTATCGTTTATCGTTTGGGTGCACCACATGTTCGTTACCGGCGTACCGCTAGCGGCTGAATTATTTTTTATGTGTACCACCATGCTGATTGCAGTGCCAACGGGTATCAAAGTATTTAATTGGATAGGTACTATGTATCGCGGATCGTTAAGCTTTGAAACGCCCATGCTATTTGCTATCTCCTTCGTTGCTTTATTTACGATAGGGGGATTCTCAGGCGTGATGCTCTCTGTCGCCCCCGCCGATTACCAATATCAAGACAGTTATTTTGTCGTTGGACATTTTCATTATGTTTTAGTGGCAGGTGCCGTCTTCAGTGCCATCGCTGGCATTTATTATTGGCTCCCTAAAATGACAGGCTATAAATATTCCGAACGCTTAGGACAATTGCATTTTTGGCTATCGCTCATCGGCATCAATCTAGCATTTCTACCTATGCATTTTCTAGGCTTAGCTGGCATGCCACGGCGCATTGCAGATTATTCGACTGCCTTTACCGATTTTAATCAGATCGCCAGCCTTGGTGCTTTTATCTTTGGATTTGCACAATTGATTTTTGTTCTCGTGATCTTGCGCAGCATCTTAGGGAAAGGTCCGCGTGCTCACGGACAAGTTTGGGAAGAAGCGCAGGGTCTTGAATGGACGCTAAGCTCACCACCTCCGTTGCATAGCTTTGTCGAACAAAAAACCTACGCTGAATTAATGCAACGCGCTAAATTTTAGAGTGCCTAGGAATGCTATACAGTATGATGCAAGTCATTAAGAAAAATTTAATCCCCGCGTTAATTCTTTTAACACTGAGTATGTTTGCTTTCGCGTTTGCATTAATCCCTTTATACAATGTGTTATGTAAAAATTTAGGCATTAATGGCAAAACGGCTAAACGCGCAAGTGGCAAATCGACACACATTGATCGATCACGACAAATTCGCGTTGAATTTATAACGAATCTTAATAAACAATTAAACTGGAATTTTTATCCGCACATCCAGCATGTCTATTTGCACCCAGGCGAAAACATATTGATCTATTTTTCAGCAAAAAATAATGCAAATCATACAATGACGGTACAAGCAATTCCGAGTGTATCGCCTGGTATTGCAGCCAATTATTTAAAAAAAACAGAATGTTTTTGTTTTACCCAGCAAACTTTAAATGCAAAACAAAAAAAAGAATTGCCTGTTTTGTTTCACCTTGATCCCAATCTTCCCAAAGCGATTCATACTATCACCTTAGCCTACACTTTATTTGACCGTTCGCAGATCAACAGAGCACCGAAAACAAAACTCGGTTTCATCACTTAAAGCAATTACCGATTATGACTACGCATTATTATGTCCCCCCTTACAGTATTTGGCCGATCCTAGCGGGACTTTCTTTATTATGCTTGGCCTTCGGTTCTTTAAATATGGATAACAACATTGGCATCGGATTTTTAAGTATCGGTACATTACTGCTGGCAGCTGTCTTAGTGACTTGGATCAAAGAAGTCATCGATGGACGTCATCGCGGTCTATATAACCGACAAATGGATCAAACGTTTCGCTTAAGCATGTTTTGGTTTTTATTCTCAGAATTATTCTTATTTGGTGTTCTGCTCGGCTCCGCCCTGCAAGTTCGTTATGAAATATTACCGTGGATTTCTGGCAAAGGCAGTACAGCGGCTTTGTTAACGCATT
>JABDAQ010000010.1:12234-31439 GCA_013289115.1 Gammaproteobacteria bacterium | reverse complement strand
ATAACATCCGATCCACATAAAGTCCAGGTACACGAACGTACTTTTTCTAAAATATTGGGTTCTGTAAAAGCGTCGATTCCTTCGCTACCTATGATCTTTGGAGCAATATAAATAAAGCTGCGTTGTACCAGTGCGTTTTGAATCAGCGCTTGTGTGCAACGTCCTCCCGCTTCAACCCAAAGATCATGATAACCTGCTTGGCCTATCCAATAAATAATCGCTTGTAGATTTAATCCGCCTTGATCGTTCGCAACGCTGATGCATTGCGCACCTAAATTTTTAAGTCGTTGTCGTTTAACTTCGTTTACTTTTTCTTGATGAAAGATCGTTAGACATGAGGCGCTGGTAAAAATACGTGCGGTTTCTGGCAATTGCAGTTGTCGATCTAAAATATATAACGGTTTTGGTATGATTTCTGTGCTGAGACGTACGTTCAATAGCGGATCATCGTTGCAGATTGTGGTTGCTGTTGTGAGTAAAGCATCGCTGCGTTTTCGCTGTTGATGTGTGAAACGCTGTGTTTGTTTGCTTGTTAAATAAATACGTTGACCGTCATTGCCAGCAATCTTGCCATCTAAGCTCAGAGCAAGTTTTGTTGTAACAAATGGTTGCTTGTAATGCCACCAATGCTGATAGCTCGCGTAAAATTTTTCAATGGCGGGTGATAAATAGCGAGAGCAACGGACTCCGGCAGCGTTTAATCGCTGTTCACCTTGACCTGATACCGCAGGGTTTGGATCAGAAACAGCATAGATGACTTCGGAAACACCTGCTTTTATGATCGCTTCTGTGCAAGGAGCTGTTTTTTTATTGCGATGACAACAAGGCTCGAGCGTGACATATAAAGTAGCTCCTTGCGCATGAGTGCTCGCTTTCGCAAGCGTTATAGCTTCTGCATGGGGATGGCCGGGTCCTAGATGATACCCACTTGCAATAATCCGCTGATCTTTAACGAGTACTGCACCGACAGATGGATTCGGTGCACAAAAGCCACGTTGTATCTCTGCCAGTTTAAGCGCTTGCGTAAGATAATCTTTAGTCATCATGCCACGTATTATCTAAACGTAATAATTCGATGAGCGTTTGCATATCGTTTGGAATAGGCGCGGTGTGTTTCATAAGCACTTGCGTATGAGGGTGTTTAAAAATTAATGCTTGTGCATGTAATGCTGGTCGTTGTTGTTGATATAAAACGCGTAATGCTTGAGTTAATTCAAGCGTTGCGTGAGCGGGAAGGCGTAGACGTCCCGAATAAACAGGATCGCCTAATAATGCATGATGAATATGTGCCATATGGACTCTGATCTGATGCGTTCGTCCTGTTTCTAATGTGATTTTGAGCCAAGTATGCTGATGGAAACGTTCGATGATACGATAATGCGTACGGGCTGATTTGCCTTTATGGATCGCTACCGTCATTTTCGTACGTTGTGTTGGATGTCGATCGATCGGTGCTTCTACCGTGCCACCTGCGATCATACGCTTTTCAACCAATGCTGAATATTCTCGTGTAATTTCTCTCTTTTGTAATTGTCGTACTAGATCAGTATGAGCTGTTAAGGTTTTAGCCGCTATCATTAAGCCTGACGTATTTTTATCAAGTCGGTGAACGATGCCGGCTCTCGGTAACGTATGGGCTTGTGGCACATGATGCAAAAGAGCGTTCAATAAGGTTTGATCAGGATTGCCGGATCCTGGATGTACGACTAAACCGGCTTGTTTATTAATCACGAGTAAACTGTCATCTTCATAAAGAATATTTAATGCAATCGCTTGCGGGCAATAACTTGTTTTAGTTACTTTATTTCCGTGAACTTCAATATAAGCGCCCGCTTTGATGCGTGCATTGGGTTGTGTATGGATAATCTGATCAACGCAGACAGCGTGAGTACGAACCCAGGCTTGCAGTTGTGTGCGCGAATAATCCGGAAATAAAATTGCCAAAATTTTATCTAAGCGTTTACCTGCTAAAGATTCTGGATTGATTGCTTGTAACTCGATGGTTTCAACTAGGTTTTTCATAGAACTATGGCTATAATGACTGGGCTTTCGGATCCATCTTTTTCATTACTCTAGTAAAGGAGAGTAACTATGCTTAATGTTACGAGCAATATTCAACCTAATGAGCGGATCACGCGTTTAGTGATCGGGGTTATTTTACTCGTGAGTTTATTACTCGGTCTTGCAAAATTTTTTAGCTTTCTATTGGGTGTTATTTTAATTGTCGAAGCGGTAATCGGTTGGTGTGGTATTCCCATTCTGTCAGAACAATTAAAGTTAGACTCATTTTTTTCTAAAAAAGATCAATAAAACTTGTATAAATTGCTTGCCAGCTTCGCTCTGGCAGGCGAGAATACACCACGCATGCATATCCGCATGCCGAAGTTTCTAACTGATAAGCATGATTGTGTCAATATTTACTCGCTTCTTTTTAGTATTTTTTATGCTTTTTCTGGCAGGTTGTGCCAGTAATTCAACGGATCCTGAGATTGCATTTCGTGGTCAAAGCCCAAGTCAAATTTATCAAACAGGTCGGCAGGCTTTTCTTAAGCGAGATGATGCGGCTGCTATCAAAGCTTACGAAGCCTTGAATGTTTTATATCCAATGAGTCTTTACTCACAAAGTGCTTTACTTGATTTGATGACTAGTTATCAAAGGCAGGGTGATGCGGCTAATACAGAAAAGACAGCAGAACATTTTATACGTTTTTATTCGGATAGTTCTTCGCTTGATTATGCCTATTATATGATCGCTTTAGCGCATTTGAATCAAGATCGTGGTTGGTATTTGCGACATATTCCGATGGATAGTACACAGCGTGATCCCGGTACGATGCGACAGGCTTATAGCGATTTTAAAAACTTTATACAAAAATTTCCTAACAGTCCTTATTACGCAGATGCTCAGCGTCGCTTGCGTTATTTGCGTAGTGTATTTTCTCAGTATGAATTACATATCGCCGATTTTTATTTTCGTAAACAATCCTATGTGGCTGCAGCCAATCGTGCTGCGGATATAATTCATCAATATCCTGAAACACCCGCTGCTAAAACTGCTCATCATATTTTGCATGAATCGTATCGCGCTTTGAATGTATCGGTTCTCGAAGAATAATGCTTTGTTTAAATAAAGTGTTGAAATCCAGTGTGACCATCCAATAGTAAATCGTGTCCTTGTTTATTGCATAGACGCAAACCGGGTTCTGATCTGATAAGGCCGATAACCGTATAGGGGCAATGAACTTGAGCAAAAGCTTTTTGTAATTGCATTTCTTTTTGTTTTGGGACAGTAAAACAAAGTTCATAATCATCACCCGATGTTAAAGCAAGTTGTAAAGCCTGTTTACGTGGTAATTTGTGCAAACTTGATGATAGCGGTAATACATGCGTTTCAATCTGAGCGCCTACTTGACTGGCATGTAGTATATGGCTTAAGTCAGCTATGAGTCCATCTGAAAGATCAATTGCGCTATTGGCAAGCGATCGTAACGCCAGGCCTATCTCAACGCGCGGCTGCGGATGCTGTAGACGACCATATAAGTAATTTAATTCTGTATTTGTTAAAACGGGCAAGCATTTTTTTTGAATTATTTGCAATGCCAGCCCTGCATCGCCTAAATAACCGGTAACAAAGATTTTATCGCCCGGTTGAGCGGTATCACGACGCAAAGCCTGATTGATGGGCACATAACCTAGCAAAGTTATTGTGATTGTTAATGGACCGCAACAGGTGTCACCGCCTACTAACTGCAATTGGTAGCAATCAGATAAATTCGAAAATCCGTGCATAAAATCTTTTAGCCAAGTTTCATTGGCAGTGGGCATGATGAGATTGAGTAATATCCAGGCGGGCTGTCCACCCATAGCAGCCATGTCGCTGAGATTAACGGCTAACGCTTTATGAGCAATATCACGCGGTGCTGTATCGGCATAAAAATGCACGCCAGCAATAAAGCTATCTGTTGTGCTAACCAAAACTTGATCGGAAGGAACACGTAGCAGAGCAGCATCATCGCCGATTCCCAAGATAACATCTTTACGCTGCCTTGCTTGCTTTGCAAAAAATGTTTGAATTAATTCAAATTCGTTCATGCACGTTTGAACGGATACGTTGTGCTAGATGATGCAAAATACCGTTGACATATTTATGACTATCCGTTCCTCCATAAATTTTCGCCAATTCGATTGCTTCGTTCAATACAACTTTAAATGGAATATCAGGTTGTTCTTGTAGTTCATAAACACCGATGCGTAGTATTGCTAATTCCACAAAATCTAAATTAGAAAGCGGACGATCTAAAAACGGTTCTAGCTGAAGATCCAGGTGAGTACAGTGCGCGATAACACCCGAGAGCAATTGTTGAAAATAATTAATATCAATCTCTCGAATCGTTTCTTGTTCTAAAAATTGAGCCAGGATTAATTCGGGTGAATACCGCGTCAAATGCCATTGATACAGTGCCTGTAAAGCACGACCACGTGCTTTACTGCGTGCCTGAAAATTAATCGTTCTTTTCGGATTCAGAACAGTCATGATGTTGTCTTAATTGTTCAATTTCTTGTTTAAAGGCCTGAACATCTTGAAAGCTGCGATATACTGAAGCAAAACGTACATAGGCCACCGGATCGAGCGTTCGTAATTCATCCATAACCCATTCGCCCAATTGTTTCGAGGCAATCTCACGCTCTCCATAGTTGCGTAGTCTCTGTAATAATCTAGCAAGAATCGCATCGATTTGTTCAGTGGTTATAGGACGTTTTTCTAAAGCACGCTCCATGCCAGCACGTAATTTTTCTTCTTGAAAAACTACGCGTGCAGTATCCCGTTTAATGACGCGTGGCCAAGCCCGTTCTATCGATTCCAACGTGGTAAATCGTTCTTGACAGGAAAAACATTTGCGCCGACGTCGTATTCGTTGACCTGCATCAATTAAACGCGAATCAACGACCCGCGTATCGACTTCATTGCAAAAAGGACAATGCATGCTAATTAACCGCTGATTGATTCTCCCGAGTATACTGGAAAACGTTGGCATAGCGCTAGCACTTGCTGTTTTATGCGTGTGATTACTGCAGCAGAATCAGGTTGATCCAAGATGTCGCATACATAATGCGCAATTTGACAGGCTTCTTCTTGCTTCATACCGCGTGTAGTGATCGCGGGTGTTCCGATACGCAAACCGCTTGTGTGAGCAGGAGGACGTGGATCATTGGGAACCATGTTTTTATTTAAAGTTATATTGGCTTGACCTAAACTATCTTCTGCTTTACTGCCCGCTAGATCTTGTTTAATCAAATCTATCAAAAATAAATGTGTGTCAGTACCGCCTGAAAGCACTTTGTAACCACGCTCTTGTACCGTTTTAGCCATAATTTGTGCATTCACAATGACATCATGCTGATACTGTTTAAATTCAATCTGAGAGGCTTCTTTAAAAGCAACCGCTTTAGCGGCAATGACATGCATCAAAGGTCCGCCTTGCATGCCTGGAAAAACAGCACGATCTATTTTTTTTGTTAATTGTGATTGCGATTTTGCCAAGATTAAACCACCGCGTGGTCCACGCAAGGTTTTATGCGTCGTTGAAGTTACAACATCAGCGACCGATAAAGGGGATGGATAGAATCCGGTGGCTACTAAACCGGCTACATGCGCCATATCTACCATAAGATACGCACCGACACGATCGGCTACATCACGGAAACGTTGCCAATCAACACTGCGTGGATACGCTGAAAAACCAGCAATGATCACTTTAGGTTGATATTCAGTTGCTTTGTCTTCTAATTGCTGATAATCGATCAGTTCTGTGTGCGGATCTAAACCGTAAGCATATGCACGATAAAGTTTTCCAGAAAAATTAACCTTGCAACCATGGGTTAGATGACCGCCTGCAGTTAGATCCATTCCTAATAAACAATCACCAGGTTGTAACAAGGCCATCAGTACAGCGGCATTCGCTTGTGAGCCAGAATGCGGTTGTACATTGGCATAATCAGCTTCAAATAAATCACAGACGCGCTTAATCGCCAAACGTTCAACTGCGTCGACGTAATCACAGCCACCGTAATAACGGTTGCCAGGATAACCTTCGGCGTATTTATTGTTTAAGGATGATCCTTGTGCTTGCATGACAGCTGAACTTGCATAATTTTCTGATGCGATTAGTTCTAGGTGATCTTCTTGGCGCTGATTTTCTTGCTGAATCAGTTGAAAAATTTCAGGATCAAATTTAGAGAGGTTGATTTGCATGGGAGTTTTCCTGAGATGTTGATGGATCAGGCAATTCATTTGTAAAAAATTTAATTTTTTCTGGGTCGCCTTCTGCGAAACGAACGTGCTTTTGCCCGCTTTTTTCGAGCGGCTCATCTCTCATTCGAGTAATTAAAATTAAAATATAGTCTGATTCTAAAAACGGATCAGGAGAAAATTTAAGAGTTTCATGTTCTTTTTCATAATTCAATAACTCTTTCTCTTTGAGTTTTCTTAATAGGACATTCCCCTTTTTTTTGTTAAATGAAAGAAATATGCCAGGACTGCTTATTTGATTATTTTTAATCCCTACTTTACCAGAAAAACTTAAATTTGTGAAAAAAGTTTTTCCGCTTCGCCAAGTGCTTCCAGATTTACCTGCGTCGTTTTCTCCGTCTGTAAATAATAGGAGGGTTACATTGCTTAAATCAGATATTTTCAAATAAAAGGGTAGTTTTTTTGTCTCTGATAGTGCTTTGTCAATTCGTGTACTGCCACAAGGGTGCATTGTATTTATTATATCTTTTATTTTTTCTTGATCTTTGTTTTTATTCAGATCTGTACCGTGTATAAAGGGATGATCGGTAAATGTAAGTATATTGATTGAATCGCGATCATTGGTGCAGCGAACACAATCTTTTACGATTTTTTTCATTACACCTATTCTTTGTTCACTTTCTGTATCACCTACTTCTTTTCGATCCTTTATACTTATCATCATACTGTTACTTACATCACATAAAATAACGTAATTCATAGGCTCTGGTTCAGTAATATTTTTTAAGCTTATCTTCAAGCCAACTAATTTCTTTTTTTATCAGAGAACACATCGGGATGATTGCAGATGCTTATGCTAACAGTAATTCTATAGGGATTTTTTGTTTTAACATCAAAGTAAAAATCACTCATAATTTTTATTCCAAAGTTATATACGCCTAATGATTCGAATAGATCCCGCGCACACATCACCTTCTGGTTTACCTAACAGCCATTGTTTTAAAACGGTTATCCGTTCTTGCGTCAGTTTTGTTAAATACTGTGCAGAACACAAGGGAAAAACTGTAGCATAGTCAGAGGGTTGAGGATACAGCAATCGTAATTGCGCATCTCGATAATGGCTCCATGCTTTTTGTGATTCTTTTAGCCGATTTAATAGTAAAGGATTGTGTCGATAATTTTTTATTATTTCTTGATATATCTGCAATAATTGTTTATTGCTGTGATTTAACTGAGCTTTTGCGCAGGCATTTAAATCAGCTTGATGAGTGCCTGTACATTGATTAAGTGTTGTTGGTTGTTGTGCCGCAGCGGTGGATAAAGAAACGCTCATTAAAAATAAGGTAAGTATCGAAGATGGCCTGAGCATTTTATCGCCTTTTTATTTTTCAATTTTATTATTAAAATGTTTAGGTAATTTTAGAATACATACAAATATCAGGAGTGTGAAAGAGGCAGCTATATACATCGTTTTACTAAAAGCAAAATTGTACGCTGCTGTAGCTGCAGAAATAACTTGTTTAGATTCTTGTACGGTTAATCGCGCCACAATTTTTAATGCAGAAGCCGAACCTGAGAGTAATCCGTCGATTTGTTCTGCATTGAGTTGACTCAAAGTTAGATCCTGCCCATGTTTTAAAAGTTGGGTTAATTTCCAATCATTTAAGCTATTTAATAGACCTGATAAAATAGCCAAACCGATAGAAATTCCTAACTGACGTACACAATTGATGATGGCACTGGCTGTGGCACGTTGTTGCTCTGAAACAGCGCTTAATCCAGTGGCTATGCTGCCTGATAAAATCATCGGCATAGCGATGCCGCATAATAAAAATCCTGGAAATAACCCGTGATAATTTTGTAGATGACTGCTACTGCCTACCAAAATAAAACCACATACGCCTAATACGGTGCCGCATAAGGGTGCAATACGAGGCCCGTAACGATCACGCAGGCGTCCCGCGATCGGCGCGATGATCATCAAAGGAATAGTGAACGGTAATAATAAAAAGCCTGTGTCAACAACAGAATAATGCAGAATAATTTGTAAAAAGATCGACCAAAATATGAATACAGTACCGACTGCTTGTCCAATGAAAGTAATACTTAAAATCGATGTAAAGATCGTATTTTTAAATAATTTTAAATCGATCAAAGGAGTCGTCCTGCTGTGTTCCCACAGGATAAAGGCGGCAATACTTATCAGGATCGTTAGAATTAAACATAGGCTGCGCATGGAAATCCAGCCCCAAGTAGGGGCTTCCATAAAATATAAAACGATACTGATCATGCAGGCTGCCGACAGTAAGAAACCCAATGTGTCTAAGTTAAAAGCACGCATTGCTTTCATGGGCGGCAAAACATGGGCTGTCAATAGAATACTAATCAAGGAGATCGGAACATTGATCCAAAAAATAGCACGCCAACTAATCCATTGTGTTAGTACACCACCGAGTAATGGACCCACTGCTAAGAATATGGCTGCGATGCCAACATAAATGCCCATCGCTTTACCGCGTTCGTTGTCAGAAAAATTATTCACAACAAGCGCGCTGGCGCAGGGCATCATAAAAGCGCCACCAATGCCTTGTAGAACGCGCGCCAGAATTAATTCAGTGCTATTGTATGCAAATCCACAGAGTGCCGATGCAAATGCAAATAAAGTTATTCCAAACAAAAACATGCGTTTGTGACCGATAGCATCGCCCATACTTCCGCCTAATAGAATCACTGCACTGAGTGTTAATAAATAAGCGTTGATAACCCAATGTATGTCTGTACTATTTGCACTGAGTTCGCGTTGTATGGTTACCAAGACAACCGAGATCGCTGTTTGATCAATAAAAACCAGTGCTAATGCACAGGACATGGCCAGTAATACCCACCATTTTCGATTGTGATCTGTGATTTTTAACATAATTGTGTTTAAAAAAAGTACTATAATCCCAGGGTGTGTTAGTAGAGCCTACTGCACAATAACGTTACACGCCGCGCGGACAAGATAAATCCATTTGTAAAATAAATCTACTAAAAAGGGGAATGATTTTATGCGTACACCCATTCGTTGTGCTCGTCCTGCTGTATTTTATTCGTCGCAAGTTAGAGTATTTCGGCTGAAATTGATGACATGGTTGACTCAACCCATTTTATTTATTGTTTTGCTATTGATGCACCCTAATTGTTTTGCGGTATACGCGCCTGTTATTAATCATTTATGCGCGGATTCTAGGTTATATTGTGTGCGTGTACCGCATGGCCAAAGTTGGTCACGCATGTTTCCCGATCCAACTTTGCGCGATACTGTGATGCGTATTAATCATATGAATACACGTTTAATTCCCGGTATGTTGCTGGCTATACCTAATGATAAAAGCAATACTAATTTTATGGCATACGCTCCGTTTGCCTCTCACATAGCAGCTTCTGGCACTAGAACTATTATTTTCGATCCAAAACTTACTGCTTGGGCAGCGTACGATGTATCCGGTAATTTAGTCTATTGGGGTCCGGGATCCGGTGGTAAAAGTTGGTGCTCTGATATACGACGTTCTTGTCGTACGGTCGTGGGTGTTTTCAGAATGTATGAAAAACGTGGTCGTGATTGTTTTTCTACTAAGTTTCCTATGCCAAATGGTGGCGCACCTATGCCTTATTGCATGTTTTTCAAAGGGGGGTTTGCAATGCATGCTTCAAATACCGTACCTGGCTATAATGACAGCCATGGGTGTATTCGTATTTTCTTTGAAGATGCACAATGGTTGAATCAACATTTTGTGACGATACACGCTACGCGCGTTATTGTACTGCCGTATGGCGCACAAACTAACAAGAAATATACAACTGTAAAAACTCAGGATCAATTGGATGATGACGAACAGGACGATACTACGTATTATACAGAGGATGAAGATATGGATGAGGAATAAACATCTCCTTTTTAAAACAGGATTATGAAAAAAATCTTGCTGCGTCGCCCAGTCCTTAGCATCGATAATTTGTCACAACTTCATCCAGTACTGCAACGCATTTATGCAGCACGCGGGATACAAACGCTGGATGAATTGGATTATCGTTTAACACGTTTATTACATTATCAAGATTTAATGGGCATTGATTCTGCGGCTGTGAAGATCGGCCAGGTAATTATGCAAGGACAGCGTATCGTCATTATTGGAGATTTCGATACGGATGGCGCGACCAGCAGTGCTTTGGCTGTGTCTGCGTTGCGTAGTTTTGGTGCGAACTTTGTCGATTATTTAGTGCCTAATCGTTTTCATTATGGGTATGGTTTAAGCCCAGAGATCGTAGCTGTAGCGATGAATCTAAAACCAAATCTCATTATTACCGTAGACAACGGCATCAGTAATCATGAAGGAGTAAGTGCGGCGAAACAAGCCGGCGTTACTGTCATTATCACGGATCATCATCTTCCAGGATCCTGTCTGCCGAACGCGGATGTAATCGTCAATCCGCAACAAGTCGGTGATCGATTTGCAAGTAAAAACTTAGCGGGTGTCGGCGTTATTTTCTACGTTATGTTAGCTGTACGCAGTTATTTGCGTACACAGTCTTGGTTTGGTCAACGTGGATTGCCTGAACCTAATATGGCTTCATTTTTAGATTTAGTGGCTTTAGGTACCGTTGCTGATTTGGTTCCGCTTGATCATAATAATCGTTTATTGGTTTATCACGGTCTGTGTTGGATCCGTTCAGGTAAAGCACGTCCTGGTATTATTGCTTTGCTGGATGCGGCAGGACGCAAAGCAAGTTGTGCGACGGCTAATGATTTAAGTTATTCCATCGCGCCACGCCTTAATGCGGCGGGTCGTTTAACCGATATGTCTTTGGGTATTGAATGTTTATTGGCTTTGAAACTAGATTCTGCACGCACCATGGCGCAGCAATTATCACAACTTAATCAGACGCGTCGCGTTATAGAGCAGGGCATGCAGCAACAAGCGTGGACGATCTTAAATAAATTGGAAAATTTATCATCTCAGCTGGGGATTTGTTTATTCAATGAATCGTGGCATCAAGGTGTGATTGGTTTATTAGCTTCTCGCATTAAAGAACGTTATCATCGCCCGAGTATTATTTTTGCTCCCGGCATTGATGCAGATGAATTAAAGGCTTCAGCACGTTCTATTCCTGGATTACATATTCGTGATGTATTACAAGCTATCGCTGTGCGCCATCCTAATTTAATAATAAAATTTGGTGGACATGCGATGGCAGCCGGTTTAACACTACAACCTGACGCCTTTCCTACATTCTGTGTAGCCTTTCAGAAAGAATTAAAAAATCATCTCACAGCAGATAATTTACGCCCAGAATGTTTAACCGATGGTACATTATCTGCTTCTGATCTTACTTTAGAATTGGCTGAATGTTTACAACGCGCGGGTCCATGGGGGCAAGCATTTCCGGAACCTTTATTTGACGGTCATTTTCATGTTTTAGATCAACGTTCATTAGCCAATAAGCATTTAAAATTTATTCTCGGTTTGGAAGGAACGTCTCGTTTATTCGACGCGATTGCTTTCAACATTGATCAAAAGCGTTGGCCGAACTATCGTGTTGAAAAAATACGCAGTGCATATCGTTTAGATAGTAACGAATACAAAGGACGTAAAAACGTGCAATTAGTTTTGGAAGAACTCGAAGAAGCGTAAACAGCTTATAATAAAAAGGCCACTCACTGGGCCTTTTTATTAAAAAACTAGCTGATTCCTTAACCACTCATTTGAGAATTTGAAGAATCTTCAGGGGCATGATTGGTTTGTCCTGATTTAGATTCATTCTTCACAGAGTGTTTCTGCTTTTTATGCGTGCGATGGTGCGCTCTTTTATGATGCGTGTTTTTTGCGGGTTCCTTCTGCTGTTGTTCGCTCATGCTTTTAGAATCAGCGCTTCCTTGAGTGTCTGCAGCGAAAACTGGGGCAGAGGTTAGAACACCTAACAAACCTAAGGCAACAATAGCCTGTTTCAATTTCATAGACTCACACTCCGAATTAAAGAATAATAAACAGCCGACGTAGTAAACTACGCGTGGGCATTATAGTGATGAAATCAAATTTAGGAAAGTCTTTTAAAATAAATCATGTTACCTAGTCCACGACTCATGATCGCTCCTATGATGGGCTGGACAACAGCGTCTTATCGCCATTTCATTCGTTTGCTGTCTAAGCACGTTCAATTGTATACAGAAATGTGCAGCGTAAACGCGTTAATTTATAACGTGGCACAGCGTCATTATTTATTAAAATGTCACGCGGGCGAGCAGCCCTTGGGGTTGCAATTGGGCGGTAGCGATCCAAAATTGCTCGTGCTTGCGGCTCAATATGCTCAAGATTATGGGCATACACAGATCAATTTAAATATTGGCTGTCCAAGTACGCGTGTACAGCATGCTTGTTTCGGCGCTGTTCTATTTAAACAACCCGAACACGTTGCCAATTGCGTCAGTGCTTTGCGTGCTGCTGTATCATTACCGATTACGATCAAAACAAGAATTGCTGTCGATGATCATGACAGTTATTCGCATCTTGTTCATTTCATTCGAACGGTCAATGAAGCGGGTTGTCAAGTATTTATTATTCATGCACGTAAAGCTTGGTTGCATGGGTTGAATCCTAAAAAAAATAGAACAATTCCGCCGTTGCGTTACGATTGGGTTTATCAGATCAAGCGTGATTTTCCAGACCTGCAGATAGTTCTCAACGGAGGCATTGATACGGTAGAGCAAATACAAACGCATTTACAACAGGTTGATGCAGTCATGATTGGGCGCGCGGCTTGGCATCATCCATATTTAATTGCACTGGCTGAGCATCGACTTCATGGAACTGTATTACCCGATCGATTAGAAATTTTAAATCGATATATTCCCTATCTACAAGAACAGCATGCACAAGGCAAAACTTTAAATTATTTGCTTGCGCCGTTGTTTGGTTTATTTCATAAGAAATCCGGCGCACGACAATGGCGACATCATTTAGGTGTGATGTTGCAAAAAACACCGCATCTTTTATTTTCAAACAACGTAGCAGAGCAACTAGTAAGTATTGCGCAAGACCATTTAACAGTTCCTTAAGCTTTTTATGCTTGAATTAAAACTCATTTTTATTGTTGCGATTTTTACATGCCACATAAAAAAAGTTTTATCGATTTTATTTATCCTCACTTAGATATTTATTGTGAAAAATTTAAAGTAGTACAAGATGACATAAAGCGATTAGGAAACGAACGTGTTATTACCTTTAATAATCAAGATATTAATGATAATTTACTGCAAATTTCTAATGAACAGAAATGGGAACTCTTTATAAAAAATAACCTGTTTCAAAATAGCAACGTAGATGAAAAATTTATTAATTTTTTAAGAATGACTTTTCATCAATCTGGGTTTTTATATACAGCGTACAATAGTTTTACGAAGTCTGTTTTATTAGCTTGGGACGCGCTTAAAAATTCTATTGTTCCTGCTAATGCACTTAGATTTGATCTGATTCAAGGAAGCGTTGATTTTTCATATGAATCAGACTTGTTAACGATCAATCAGCACGCGTTGGTTGAATTTTATTTTTGTTTATTAGATGAGGATAAGTCGAATAAGTTTGATAAAAAGGATAAGCCGAACATTTTTTTACAACTAACCTTTAAGTTTTCATTGTCTCGTGTAAAAGATCTTTTAGATCAAGTAGATCAGGAGAAAGAAAATAATCTACTGTCGCTGTCAAAAGATGACATTGCATCAGTTAAATGGTGCATGCTTAATGACGTGAAAATGCATCTTGATCCTGTATGGATACCGCCTCAGTATGAGCGATCTAATTTTCTTTGTAATAGTTTTCTTTATTTTTGTTTAAAGCCTTATCCTAGCTTGTTTAACAGCCTAATAAAAAAATTATTAGAGGCACAAAAAAACTCCCTTCAGGAGGTATCAAAAGAAATACAGTGTGATGTGATTCATCTACTTTGGGGAAATTCGTCATTATTCAGTAGCCTTAGCAATCTTAGAATAGAAGTACTGGCTTTATTTTTTAATGTTTATTTTAATAAAAAAGAGGATAAAAAAATAGTAAGGGACATCAATGCTCTGCTAAGTTACTTGGTTCGAGAAGATAAGCTTACTATTTTTTTTAAATTTTCTGAGAGAATAACAACGAAAGAGGCATTTAAATTACTGATCGCATATCTTAACCCTAGCCAGCCTAAGTCGCTTGATGCACTGAAGAAAACGGAGATTTACTTTAAATATATTGAAAAAATTCTCGAGAATCAGAATACAAGTGTATCTAATAAGTTTCTTGAATTATTAATAAAAATAGAGATTAGTTTCTTCAATTCTATGCTGAGCGTTTCTGATATAAAGGATAAAAAAATAAAAGTGCTCAGCTTCTTGATAAAACATGAATTATTTGATTGGCTGTTTTTGCTTTCTGACGAATTCTTAGAGGCTCATTTTGAAAAATTGATGAGTAGCGTAAACGCTGCAAGGTATTTTTTATTATTATCGGGAGTAAAGCAATTACCGAGTAATGCTTCTAATGAGAAATTAGAGTCTCTTTATGAAGATCTACGGACGAAGTTTTGTGAACGTAATGGTGTGCCAGAGAACTGCGAAGAAAAGGTTGAAGAAGCGCGAATAATGCTAGCGACCTTTAATATATTCAATGTAAACGCCTGTAATAGTGAATCTAATATAAAAAAGTTTTCTTTTTTCAATTTTAGAAACTATTTCACTGATAATAAAAATCAAGAACACTATGAACCTCTTGAAGCAATCTCTAAAATTTTAACAATCGATTTGTTAAACGATCCTTTTCAAGATAATGGTTTCCATACGTCTCCGATAAATTTCATTGATTTTATTGCACCTCATGCAAAGATTGGTTTTGCTGATTTTAATCAGGTCGAGTATGATTTAAAACGACTCGCCGATCGTATTGTTACAGTGAATGGAGTAGCAGCAAATAATACTTTATCTTCTATTTGCAAAGAAAAAGAATGGGTTAAATTTGTAAAAGAAACTTTATTTAAAGGTGATGAAATAAGTCCAATTTTTATTAATTTTATTAATAGGACTTTTCATCAAGGAGGTTTGTTTTATACAGTTAGCGCTGCTTTTATGTATGCTTGTCAAGATTTCTGTACAGACAAAGGCTATGCATTCTCTTTTCCAGATTATCAATATGAAATTGATTTTTCATATGATTTAGATAGAAAAATGTTAACAGTTGATCAGCGTGTGAGCGCTGAACTTTGTATTTATAGTCTTGATTCTCATTGTAAAAAAAGAGATAAACCTAATGTTTTTTTACAATTTAAATTTGCTTTATCAGCGCACGAAGCAACGAGGTTATTCTGCGAGGCAGAGGGGAAATTAAAAGAAAAGATAACATTAAATTGTTTCAGTGGAAGAACAGTATCACTGCCACTTTCAAAAAATTGTATTATATCGGCTGAAATAAAAATGAGTGACACAGTTGATCCCATTATTAAGTATCATTTTTCTGATGTGCAAATACTAAGGCCGAGCAATCAGCAACTCACGCAGCTTTTAGAAGAGTCTCACCTTAATTTATTTCATGAGATAACAGAAAAATTATCGAATACGTATAGTATGGATGATGTGTCCATGGAAATACAAAGCGATCTGTTTTCTATAATTTGGAATGAAAATTTTCTAAAAGTACATGATGCTGCCGATCTTAAAGCAATAGCTGATCTTAAAATAGAAGTATTATCTTTATTTTTTGATATTTATTTCAACAAAGAGGATGATAAAAAATCAATGAATGTCATCAATATACTTCTTAGTTATTTTGTTCAAGAGAAGTTTTTGAAAGAATTATGTCAGTCTCCTATTATCTTGATAAAAAATTTGATCTTGATTTGTGTCTGTCTTGAAAAACGAAATCATTTTGATAAAAGCATGTGCTGTGCATTCAAAGAAATTGTGCTCACGATAAAAACTAAACATGAGTTGCCATCGGTTCAAGATTTAATGAAACATCTTCAATTTTTTTTATTAAAGAACACATTAAATGATTACATGACTTGTTCTTTCGGTAATTTTTCGGGTAAGCAGGCTATTAGTCAACTAAATGACACGCTTAAAGATGTGGAATCACTGGAATTATTTTCAAGCAAATTTGAGTGCTGGAAGAATACTCTAAGTGCGCAATATTTTACTCATTCCTTGCTTTTTAATAATGAGAAGGAGGAGGCTGCTCCAGTTATTAAAGCAATTTCTAAAATTTTAGAAATTGGTCTAGAAGGAACGCCTGAAAATAAAAGAATGCCCGAAGTCAATTCTGCTCTACATAATATTCAACATTTTCAGAAATAATAAGCATGTCATTTAGAAGAATGATGCGCTTTTTATTTAATTCCTATGCTAAAATGGGCGCATGGTAGTTTTACATTAAACGAAACAGAAGTAATACCAGAGAGGTTGAGGTGAGGTCAGAGGCTAGAAATCCAGTAAGAACCTTTTTATTTGACACGTTAGATTCGGTTAAAAAGCTTGAAGAGGCGGGCGTTCCTCAAAAGCAAGCAGAAGCTCAAGTAAGATTATTTTCCAAGGTACTCGAAGAGAGTATCTGCTCGAAGCAGGATTTATTAGAAACAGAAGGATGTCTTAAAGTTGAGCTTAAAGAAACAGAAGGGCGTCTTGAAGTTAAGCTTAAAGAAACAGAAGGGCGTATTGAAGTTAAGCTTAAAGAAACAGAAGAGCGCCTTGAAGTTAAGCTTAAAGAAACAGAAGAGCGCCTTGAAGTTAAGCTTAGAGAACTTGAAATTAAGCTTAAAGAAACAGAAGGGCATCTTAAAGTTGATCTTAAAGAAATAGAAGGGCGTTTTGAAGTTAAACTTAAAGAACTGGAAGGGCGTTTTGAAGTTAAGCTTAAAGAATTGGAAGGGCATGTTCTTGTTGAGATTGAGAAATCAAAATCAGAGATTATAAAATGGTTTATTGGGACATTTTTAGCATCCATTGGGCTTATGGCTAGTATTGGCACATTGCTGTTTAAATTAATTCATTAAGCACTGTTCAGTAGAACCCCAGCACATAACAAGAGCGGCATCATTCAGGTGTGATGTCGCAAAAACACAGCATCTGCTATCTTCAAGCAGTATCGCTGAATAATTAGTATGCATTGCGCGAGAATATTGTCGCATCTAATGGTCTTGATGTATTTGCTTAGGTTTCTAATGTGCAAGAAATATTAGATTTTATTGCTCCTTATTTATGGATTCAATTTAGGGAATTTAAACGAGGAGTACTCTTAGATATAAAACGATTTGGAATTAATAACGTTCTTACATTTAATAAAACGCAGATAAGTCATGAGATATTAAATTCTATTTCTAGCGAAACGCAATGGATCAAACTTATAAAGACTCATTTATTTCGAGACGAGAAAATAGATTCAATTTTTATTAATTTTTTAACGAAAACTTTTTACCAAAGTGGTCTGATGCATATAGCACGTTCTACTTTAGTACTTGCTATTGAAAAATATTGGCATCAGAAAGAACACCCTGAGCGCACTTATTATGTACCTGCTCAAATTCAATTGATAGCTGATTTTTCATATGATAACAATGTGGGCTTGCTCACTATTTCACAGAATGTGACATTTGAGTTTAATTTCGTGTTATTAGAAGGTAATGTTGTTGATGCCACTGGCGATATCGAAGCAAAAACAGGCAGGCCTAATTTTTCTCTACAAATGATTTTTGCTTTATCATTGGAACAAATTAGCAGTTTTTTTAAAGAATACGAAGAGAGAAAGCTAGAAAAAGATTTTTTGGGGCCGCTGATTCCAAGGGAGTGCTTCGTATCTATTGTGGCAGGAATGAGCGCTAGTATCAGGCATTATCTGCCTGTGATATGGCAGCGGCTCAGTCGCCAAGATAAGCTTGATTTTCTTTTAAAACCCTATCCTGATTTGTCGCGCGACCTTACATCATCAAATTCTGATCTTTCTGATGATGTTGCATTCAACGAAGTGAAACATAAACTTCTTACTACATTTTGGAGTGAGGATCCATTTAAAGCCGTTTTGCTAAACATTCATGCTTCCGAACAAGAATATAATCTTTTAAAAAAAGAGTTACATCGCCTTAAACAGGAAGTGCTTGCTTTATTTTTTGATGATAATTTTGAAGAAAAGTTTAATCGTATAGATATCTTAATGACTGATTGGGCAAAGAAGGTATCATCTGTCCAAGTTTTGATGAATGATGTTAAATTTTTTTTGTTGAAAGACGTACTCGAAAAGAACATTAACACTGTTCCTAATGAGATTTACCCAATCCTTAGAAAATTACTTGTGCCGCTCAGCATAGAAGTGTCCTATGAAACATCAGAAAATGCTGAAATAGAAATTTCTGAAATATTTAAAATATTTTCAGATAAATTTAAAACGTGCAAAAAAAGTATTCAAAAGCTACAAGGTGTTTTGAGATTTTTTCGTCGTGATCTTCCTATTATTAAAGACATCTCTAAAATTTTAAGCATGAGTCTGCCGCGCCTTGTTCATAGTGATGGTAAGCAACCCGGTGTTCGAACGTATCTACTTAGATAGAGTGTTTGTTTGATAATTTAAAATGCGTTTACTCTGTTTAACGAATGCCTATGCTAGAATGAGATGTTGGGTGATTTTATAAACGAAACAGAAGTAATACCAGAGAGGTTGAGGTGAGGTCAGAGGCTAGAAATCCAGTAAGAACCTTTTTATTTGACACGTTAGATTCGGTTAAAAAGCTTGAAGAGGCGGGCGTTCCTCAAAAGCAAGCAGAAGCTCAAGTAAGATTATTTTCCAAGGTACTCGAAGAGAGTATCTGCTCGAAGCAGGATTTATTAGAAACAGAAGGATGTCTTAAAGTTGAGCTTAAAGAAACAGAAGGGCGTCTTGAAGTTAAGCTTAAAGAAACAGAAGGGCGT
>JABDAQ010000010.1:0-12134 GCA_013289115.1 Gammaproteobacteria bacterium | reverse complement strand
AGCAGGATTTATTAGAAACAGAAGGATGTCTTAAAGTTGAGCTTAAAGAAACAGAAGGGCGTCTTGAAGTTAAGCTTAAAGAAACAGAAGGGCGTCTTGAAGTTAAGCTTAGAGAAACAGAAGGGCGTCTTGAAGTTAAGCTTAGAGAACTGGAAGTTAAGCTTAAAGAATTGGAAGGGCGTGTTCTTGTTGAGATTGAGAAATCAAAATCAGAGATTATAAAATGGTTTATTGGGACATTTTTAGCATCAATTGGGCTTATAGCTAGTATTGGCACATTGCTGTTTAAATTAATTCATTAAGCACCGCTCGGTATTCAATATGGTTTTCTGAGATAGCAGGGCATTTTGTGCACCGCTTGAAACAAGCAGGTTTTGTGATACAGCGTTCTATTTTTCCTTTGTGCTTAAGTATTTCCAAATACGCTAAAATTTTTTCGCGATTGTCTGGGAAAGTTTGTAGCAATGCATCGAGGGTAACCACTTTGCGTTGTACAATAAAATTTTTTACAGTGAGAAGACTTAGCATAATTCGTGTGCGAGCCTCGTTTGCATACGTGTTGTGTTGTGTATTCTCAGCGTCAAGATCGCGATGATACAAGTAATGCTAGCGATCCAAAGAATTGATGGTAATGGATGGCGCATGATCCTTGCTGTTTGATAAAATAAAATCGACAAACAGAATGCAGCAGCCATGCTCCAGGTAATCGAAAAATAGGCCCATCCGTTTCCAATTTCTCGTCGCATAATCGCCAGTGTTGATAAGCAAGGGAAATACAGTAGGATAAATAATAAATAGGCGTAAGCTCCCACGCGGCCATCGAAATGTTGAACCATCAAACCATAAACACCTTGATCAAGCGAATCATCCGGTGCGGATGCCTTTAAAGGATTGCGTAGAGCTGCCGCTAATTTTGCTAAATTAGTTGGAATTGAAATAAAAGCGGAGACTAGTTTTACTTTAAGATTTTTGTTCTCTGCGTTATGGCTGTGTAGACGTCCTTCTTGTACATATAAGGTATTAAGCGTACCAACAACAACTTCTTTTGCCAGTAATCCGCTGACAAGACCCACAGTTGCTGGCCAATTATCAGTTGTTAAACCGAGTGGCGCGAATAGAGGCGTTATTTTTTTACCTATAACAGATAAGAGTGAGTCCTGTGTAACTTCGCCTTGAATTAATTGGCCTGATGTATTGATACTGTTGAGGCAACCTAACAAGACACATACGGGAATAATAAAGCGACCCGCTTTACTTAAAAATAATTTAAGTCGTTGCCAACTGTGTCGAAATACACTTCTCCAATGCGGCCAATGATAATTAGGTAATTCTAAAATCATAGGCGTTGCGTCAGAGGCTAATGTAGTTTTGCGTAGAAAAAATGCCGTGATGATAGCCATGACAAATCCAATTAAATAAAGAGAAAAGATAATTCTCGCGCCACAGCTTGGAAAAAAAGCACTGACAAATACCGAATAAACAGCTAAGCGCGCACTGCAGGATATGAAGGGCGCCATCATTACAGTTAAAATACGATCACGCTGTGTGCTTAAAGTACGTGTTGCCATGATCGTTGGCACATTACAACCAAGGCCAATAATCAAAGGAATAAATGCTTTACCCGGAAGACCAATGCTTGCCATAAAGCGATCGATTACAAAAGCGGCGCGTGCTAAATAACCTGAGTCTTCAAGGATCGACAAAGCAAAAAATAAAGCAGCGATAACAGGTGCAAACGTGATAGTTGTATTAATGCCTTGACCTAAACCATGGGCGAGACAGGCTACGATCCAAGCAGGTGCATGTATGCTTTGTAATAAGGTGTCAAAGCCATCAACAAAGATGGCCTCGCTGCTGATATTGAAAAAATCTTGGAAGGCACCGCCTACATTGACAGAAAATACAAACATACCGTACATGATTAGCAAGAAAATAGGCAGACCTAACCAGCGATTTAATACAAAGTTATCCATGCGTTCAGTACTGGTTTTATCGATAGTCTGTTTATTTACTACATGTTTAAGTAAAGCGTATACCCATTGATAACGCGCGTCTGCGATGAGTAGATCGATCTCTTCTCCTCCGTGTCTATTTTTGAGATCCTGGCTGATCATGCATGCATGATGCGCAAGCTCAGCATTTACCAACGTTTTAGCGAGTTGATCCTCTTCTAATAAGCGTAGAGCAAGCCAAGTTTGTGCGGTGTGATTTGTTAATCGTTTTTGTAGATTTTGACAAGCTTGTTGAATGCTCTCTGTCAATGGATAATGAATACTATGGGGCGCTGAGTGCGGACGTGTTATCGCTTGACGTAACTGAGCGATACCACGTCCGCGATGTGCAATCAAAGGTAAGACAGAAACACCTAAGATTTTAGCGAGATTCTCTGTATCGATCGTAATTTTCCGCTGCTGTGAAATATCTGTCATAGTTAAAGCGAGAATCATGGGGATATTTAATTCCAATAATTGCGCAGTTAGATAAAGATGACGTTCTAGATTACTAGCATCGATCACATTGATGATGAGATCAGGTTTGTCAGATAGTAAATAAGAGCAGGTAATGCGTTCATCCAGAGAAGCTTGTTCGCTGATGACGCTCAAGGAATAAATACCAGGTAAATCGATTATTTCATATCTGCGATTATCTAGAATGAAGCTTCCGCTTTTTTGTTCAACAGTCACGCCAGCCCAATTACCAATCTTTTGTTTGCTCCCGGTCAAAGCATTGAATATGACAGTTTTTCCACAATTCGGATTGCCAATCAATGCGATACGTTTAGCGGGTATTATTTTTTTGCTTTGTAAAATTTTTCGTTTTTTTAAGAGGCGAGTTAATTTCATGTTATGAATTTTAAATTGAAACATAAATATATTGTGCCTCACAGCTACGCAGACTAAAATGACTGTCTACAATCGCGAGCTCTAATGGATCACCCAGCGGAGCGCGTCTAATCAAAGTGATAGACATATGTTGGCGAATGCCGAGTTGTTGAAACAATTTACGAGAATGTTTAGATAATTTAACGCTAAAGCCTTGTATAACAGCGGACTGACCGGATTTCAGTTGTGTCAAGGGCAGAGTGATCATATTAAATGCAAATGAGAATTATTCTTATCTATAATAACAAGCTGCATGAAAAACACAAGCAGATCTCAAAATAAATCCTTAGCTATTACTTATTAAAAGACTTAAACAATTTAAATTACTCGCATTATCCAAACCTGTAGGATGCCGAAGGCCGGACTTGAACCGGCACAGCTTGCGCTACCGCCCCCTCAAGACGGCGTGTCTACCAATTTCACCACTTCGGCAACATTTAATCAGACGTTTTTTTATGTAGCTTTGATTCTTTCTTTATCAAAGCATGAGGTTGCGCCTCTTTTTTATCGCTTGAGTTTACTTGAGTCAATTGTGGATGTTTAGCCATTTTTGCCAATTGCTCGATTGGATCAGAACGTTGCGTTTGTCGCGCTACTTGATAGTTTAAACACAGACTATTAATGAAAAACAAAGCAGCGCAGAGGAAAGTCAATTTAAATATAAAAGAATTTGAACCTTGACTTCCAAATAAGGTTTGTGAAGCGCCGCTACCAAATGCACTGCCTACTTCTGTGCCTTTGGCAGGTTGTAATAATACAAGCGCAATCAAACCGATGGCCAAGATAATCTGAATAGTGAGTAAAAAGACTTCCAGCATAAATACAACATACTCAAGAAAAACAAGGCGTTAGTATATACATTTTACGTTCATTCGAACAGCGCTTGCGTAAATTTCTAAAAATGCTTGCGCATCTAAAGAGGCAGCACCCACTAATACTCCATCCACTGTTTGAGTAGCCAATAAATCAGCGATATTGTTTGTATGAACGCTTCCTCCGTACACAATAGGAATGCGTTTAGATAGATTTGGATCAAATTTTTTTAATTCTTGACGCAACCAGGTATGCGTGCTGTGTATGTATTCAGGCGAGGCTGTTAATCCAGTCCCGATTGCCCAAACGGGTTCATAGGCAAGTATCCAAGCCGCACTTTGATCAAACTTAGGCACTATCTGCAGTTGTTGTCGTAATGTAGCCTGTGTTCGTTGTTGTTGATGCTGTTCTAACGTTTCTCCAATGCATACGATTGGGATCAGCTGATGTCGTTGCGCTTGCTGTACTTTAGAAGCGATGTTGTTATCGGTTTCGTAGAATAAATGTCGCCGTTCAGAATGACCACATAACACGTAACGACAACCAAATTCTACTAGCATCGTAGCGGATATTTCACCCGTATAAGCACCTTGATCGTGATCAGATAAATTTTGCGCTCCCCACAATAGTGTGCTGTCATTCAAATGATGTTGCGTTTGTTCCAAGAATATAGACGAAGGTAATACGATTAATTCCACAGAGGGATCAGAGTGATTTAATTTAAGTGCTTGCAATAGCTTTGAAACACTTTGACGTGAGCCGTTCATTTTCCAATTGCCAATAATATATTTTTTCCGGTACATGATCGTCATCTTGATTTAAAGCAAAATTACATCATACGTGAGTGTGTAGGAGAAAGCACGGTTGCTATTTTCGAAAAGGAACCCTAAACTGCCGAAAAATTTAGATAAACTTTTCAAATAAATTCATTGCATGCTCAACTTAGTACGTACACGTTTCCCTCCAAGCCCTACCGGTTGGTTGCATATCGGCGGTTTAAGAACTGCTTTGTATAATTGGTTATTTGCGCGAAAAAATCAGGGATTATTTATTTTACGCATTGAAGATACGGATCGAGAACGTTCAACACCTCAAGCTGTGACGACAATCCTCGATGCTTTGAAGTGGTGCGGTCTTGATTATGATGCAGGCCCTTATTTTCAAACACAACGCTTTGATCGTTATCGTCAAGTTTTATCAGATTTATTACGGGCGAATAAAGCATACCGTTGTGATTGTTCACCCGAGCGTCTCGATGCTTTGAGAGCCACACAAATCGCTCAAAAGCAGAAACCGCGTTATGATGGATTTTGTCGTGAGCGCGTTATTACAGCGCAACACAGGCATGTTGTTCGTTTTCGCAATCCCGATTCAGGCAGTGTTGTGTTCGATGATAAAACCTACGGTCGAATTATCGTCGATAATGATCAGCTCGATGATCTGGTTCTAGCACGCAGTGACGGCACACCTACGTATAATTTCACAGTAGTAGTAGATGATTGGGATATGCAGATTACCCATGTAATTCGCGGTGACGATCATTTAAGTAATACACCGCGTCAGATCAATCTGTTAAACGCATTAGGTGCAACTGTGCCAGTTTATGCGCATGTTCCAATGATTTTGGATCCTGCCGGAAAAAAATTGTCGAAACGTAGCGGTGCTGCCAACGTTTTAGACTATGAAGCGCAGGGTTATTTGCCCGATGCTGTACTCAATTATCTGTTGCGCTTAGGCTGGTCTCGGGGTGATCAAGAAATCTTTTCGCGTACTCAAATGATTGATTGCTTTGATCTGGATGTTTTACACAAAGCACCGGCTGCTTTGAACCCAGAAAAATTATTGTGGTTAAATCAGTATTATTTAAAAAATACTGATCCGCATACGATCGCTGGCTTTTTAGAAAAAGTATTTCAGAAACATGCCGTTGATCTTCATTCAGGCCCTACTTTAGTTGATCTAATCGTAGCGCAGCGCGATCGAGTAAAAACGCTCAATGAATTAGCTGAAAAAAGTTTATATTTTTATTCAGAGGTGGAAGTAGATTATGGAAAGATCTCCTCTGATCTATTCCCTGCGCTACAACAATTATTGGTTTGCTTTGAACAATTAGATCCATGGGAAGCCGCGAGCATTCATCAAATATTGCTCGATGTTACGACGAAATTGACTATTAAATTTGCTGCATTAGCACAGCAGGTGCGTCGTATTATGACGGGGGGTAATGTGTCACCCCCTATCGATGTAACGCTCTTTTTGCTCGGTAAACAACGGGTTGTTGATCGACTAAGAATTGCTTGTTCAAATGAGCATTGATAGTTATGTTTAGTCTTTCTGAATTATTATTGATAGCGGTGTTAGCAGGTATTTTATTCAAGTCAAATCATTGGCAGTTTTTTTTGCGCAACCTGATACTATTTGCACAACATGTGCGTTTATTTCAGGCACAAATACGCAGGTATTGGCAAACGATGGAGCAAGATCTGCAATGTAAACATCAAGAGAGGCGTGCTCAGCGCGCCGATCAATATTATCAAGATACCGATAAATAAACCGCGGAACTCAATTAAGAAATAATTCCAATGTGAGAAAAGTAGTATGTTATGTATAAAAGTAAAAGAAATATAGATATAGATAGTGAAATTTCAAAGGCTCGATCAGCGAAACAATTATTTAAAATTTTTGCTGATGAAAAATCTGTTTTTGATGCAACTAACTTATCTACTTTATTCAATCAGTTGAGGAAAAAATTAGAAAAAAAAGATTTTTACTCTAATGAGGGTAGAGAAGAATTATTGAAAGGAATTTCAGAAATAACTAAATACTCAAGCGATAGCAATTTTAAATTTGATGCTAAAGGTATTTTCATTGTTTTAAATGCTTTGAGCCGATGGCCTATTTCGCGCGAGAGCGAGCCTTATAAATTTACTATTTTGTATTTAATAAAACAGATTCCAGGTGAAAATTTTATACCGATAGGCATTGAAGGTACATTAAGTGCTTTGAGTCGATTATCTATTTCAATAAAAGATGCACCTTACGACGCCGCTATTTTGCATTTAGTAAAACGAATTTTAGATATTCCAAGTCAATACTTCAAATCAAAAGATATTTCAGGGATATTAGGCGCGCTGAGTCGATTACCTACTTCAATCCCTATTTCAATAAAAGGTGAGCCTTACGAATCTGCTATTTTGCATTTAGCAAAACGAATTTTAGATATTCCAAGTCAATACTTCAATTTAAAAGATATTGTGGGGATATTAGGCGCGCTGAGTCGATTACCTACTTCAATCCCTATTTCAATAAAAGGCGAGCCTTACGAATCTGCTATTTTGCATTTAGTAAAACGAATTTTAGATATTCCAAGTCGGTGTTTTATTGCAAAAGATATTTCAGGGATATTAATTGCGTTGAGTCGATTGCCTATAAAAGATTGGCCTTATGACCCTGCTATTTTACATTTAGTAAGACAAATTTCGGAGATTCCAAGTCAAAATTTTGGAGAGCAATCTATTGCAAATATACTCAATGCTTTTAGTAAGTGGTTTGTTTCGATTGAAGACGAGTTTTATAGAACAGCTATTTTACATTTAGTAGCATTGATTCCACAGAATAAAGTATTTCATGCACAAGAAATAGCAAATGCCTTAAGTGCTTTGCGTAAGTGGCCCTTACCTAAAAATAAGAACTACGAACGTGCTATTTCATCTTTAGTGGGGCAAATTCTTAAACACCCGTTTAATGAACAGGAAATAACAAATATCTTAAGTGCTTTAAGAATGCTTTCTATTTCGCTTCAAACTGTGTCTTATGACTCCGCTATTTTGCACTTAGTAAAACAGATTCCAAGAAAAAATTTCAATGCGCAAGGCATTTCAAATACATTGATTGTGTTAGCCAAACTGTCTGCTACGATTCAGAAGGAGCCTTATGCTTCTGCTATTAATTCGTTAATGAAGCAGATTAAGAGTAATAGTTTTGATCCGGAGGGCATTGTAAATATATTACGTGCTTTAAGTAAGTGGCTTATTTTACTTAAAGAAGAGATTTATGAACCCATCATTCTTTATTTGGCAAAACAAATTCAACCACAATGCTTTAATGGACGGAATACAGCAAAGATTTTGAACGCTTTGAGCGAATTTCCTATCCCAACCAAGAAGGATCCGTATCATTCAGCAATTCTTGGTTTAGTAGAAAGAATTCGTACCGAATCGTTCAATGAAGAGGAACTAGCAACTGCATTAAATGCGCTGAGTAAGTTGCCTACTTTCACTTTAATCGAGGGTACGTATCACCCCAAAGAAGCTATCTTGCATTTAGTACAACAAGTTCCGAAAAGAAACTTTGATTCTAATCTATTCAACGTTGTTTCAATTATATTCACCTTATCTTTGCTTAAGTTTTCTGGAGCATTTTATGATCCGCAGTATGATAAGATAACGTCGAATCTTATCGAAAAATATGCAAATAAGCTTATCGAAAAGTTAGATCGTACAACTGATCATATAGCGGCTATGCAGCTATATCAAATTTATCTCTATCGGCCAGAATTATTTGATCATTTTAATGCGTTAGTGGAAAAGATTAAATCATTTATTCCACGATTTAAAGATGTGGAACCCACTTATTCAACTATGCAAAAAAATGTTTCACGAAGTCTTGAAAATTATCTTAAAATAGTTGGGATCAATTTTGAGTTTCAAGAAGAGTATTTTATAGGATTTACTCATGTGGACATCGCTTTTCCAGAGTGTAATTTAGTAATTCAGAGCAATGGTCCCTTTCACTATTTTGATGAAACTTTAAATATACGAAGTCAATTTAATACGCATTTGTTAGAGAAACAAGGTTGGTCAGTAAAGGACATTCCTTATTTTGACTGGAAAAAATGTTCGAATAATGAGAGAAAAAACGAATATTTTTCTAAAGAAATAAAACCCTGTTTAGAACAGGCTGTAAAAAACAAATTAGTACCTTTAAATACTTGTAGGAATAATGAGCAATTTTTTCAGCTAGCTACGAGTACTCAATCTAAAACAAAGAGTACCCAATGCTCTTTTAAATAAAAAAACATTTAGCTTTCTTCATGGATATTGCCTGTTTGACGGATCAAGATTATTTGCCTCTACTTTAAAAAAATAAACTATAAATCTTATATCAAGGTCAAATATGTCTATAAAAAAACGCGCCATTAGAATCGATCGAAGACCGAATTACTGGTATACTTTTGATCATGAGCGCTTAAAGTTTTTCTTTGTACTTGATACGCAAGATACTTGGTTTAGAAAAAGCGTAGAATCAGCGTTTGAATTTATCAATCAACTTGGTTTTCTTCAGGTTATGATCGTCGCAGATCCTGTGCGTGCGAATAATGAAAACACTACGATCGATCTTCCAGAAAATGCAGTAGAATTTCAGCTTAAGTTTGGAAATCTTCTACGTATTACAGAAGATTCAGCGGATCAAAGCGCTATCTGTCGCACGATTTTAAATAGATCATTCAAAAAGAAACCTAACTATGATTTAGGAAAAATTACTTGCAATATCGATAAACATGACGTTTGGCCTGGCGTAATATTCCATGAATTTTTACATCTTTTTGGCTTCTTACATAGCCATGTTATTCCTACGCGTATTTTGCATCATCAATCACCTTCTAATCTAACGCGATTACTCTTTGATAATTTTGACGATCTAGTTACGGAAAATAGCAATATTTATTCTCTTTTTTCAGCGATGTTTTATACCCAAAAAGCGTTGCAAAAAAAGGGGATTTCACTGAATCAAGAAACTATTTTAAACCTGCTCAATGAATATAATTTTTCATCTGAATTAAAAAAAGATGTCATGGATGCATTGGATTATGTTGGACGCTGTTTTGTTGTGTCACACGATGATTTAGTCGCTTTGCTAGAAGCGGTCTATACAAATGATCCCGTTTCGTTTAAAGAAAATTTTTCTCAAGGCCTCATTGTAGAACCGCCTCCGTTTTTATTAATCCCGGGTCATTATATTTCTCAATCAGACCGACAAAAATTAATTCGCGTATTAAATGCTTTATGTGAGGCGGAATTCTGCCAATACCCACTCTTACTCAAGGATGACACTGTGTTTTATTATTTTCAAAATGAAACCGTGGAGATTGACTTGAATCAGGAGTTTTTGGCCGTAAATTTTTCCGCACCGATAGCCTGTAGTCTAGAGGATGATTTACCGTTAGGCTTGGTATTGAATGAAGAAAATTGTCATATCTTCGGAACAGTCGATACCGCTGATTTGAATTCGAGTGAAGTAAAGACTGCAAGTATCACATTTTTCTATCAGGGTGAACCCTATGTACGATCGCTAGATTTTGTATTAAAAAACAATAAAAGCAGTCAGCCAACTCAAGAAAAACTCTTTCAATTACAAGATAATGTCACAGTCCTCGACGCTTGTCAGAATCAAACAGAAAGATTCTTTGTTTATAGCGTTGATCCCAATATAACACTTTCGTTTAATGAAAATACTACGAATCAAGCGGTTGACTTAGTCGATGCATGTCAGGCGGTGACTATTCCGTACGGTGAAATGCTGAACTGCAATTTAGAAGATACAAAGATTTCTGATGCGTATGTCAATGAAAAATGTCAGCTTATAGTGAAAAATAATACAGGGCCGGGTGAATATAATATTACGGTTAGTCTGGCAAAAGTGTTCAATAATTCAATAACTTTGCCGATCATGCTGACCAATTATTCAGGTTTATCGACAATAAATGACAGTGATTCAAACGCTGCAATTGAGGAAAGTAGCGCATACTGTACATTGCGTTTAAGGATCCCGGCGTCCAGTAAGTATTCTCGTAGTAATTTCACTGATATAGAAATCAACGATGCTGAGCTTTTCAATACACATGCGAATAATAACAGTGCGTATGCAGTGCATGCGCTTGCGCATGGTGTTCAAAATGAAATGGTGTATCAGCTGCCGAAAAACGATCCTACAATTTCTTTGCCTACGCAATGGTTTCTATTCGCAGGAGTTCCTTTGATGCAGGGCGCTGCAGAAGCTGTTTTAGCGCGATTTACTCAATCTTTTACTGCACCTTATTGGCGCGGTGTATTCTACTTAATTCCGCGCACAACGTTGCTAGGCCTGGGCTATCTTAATGTATCTAGTTTATGTATTGCCTCTTTTTTAGAGATAGGCCTTCCTTATTTGATAAATAGTTTATTACCTAACTATAAAAAAGCAGCCAGTGTTTTAAGTTTTTTAATGATAGCTTCATTAGAATATGGGCCATCAAATCTATGTGTGTTGACCACAGCATTGTCAGTGTTACATCAGGGTTTTGCGCAATATGGCTTGGCTCCTGCGATAAAATACCTTGGATATACTGCCTGCGAGACGCTTATCAGACAATTTGATCATTTCTTTCCAAATAAAGATCCAGAGACGGTACAAGCGGATCAATTGATCGAAAAAAGAGAAAAATCTAATACTTGGTGTAATTTTTTCATCAATTTTTTTCAAAAAAATGAAACTCCAGCGCCTGAACAACGTGAGATGAGTCAGAGTTGTTCGCTATTAGTTTTGAACAAGACATGAATCTATCGCTTTTAAACTATTTGAGTGAATGCCGTAGGCGTTTGTTGTATTGCGTTGCTGTATTTAGCGTTATTTTTTTTGTCTTATTTCCATTTTCAAATACACTTTATCATTCTGTTGCTCGTCCTTTGTTAGCATGTTTACCTAACGAAGGACGATTTATTGCAACGGCCGTGACGACGCCACTGTGGGTGCCTGTAAAATGGGTATTGGCTTTAAGCTTAATGCTTTCTATTCCTTTTATCATTAGTCAATTTTGGTTATTCATCGCGCCCGCATTATATAAGCGGGAACGATCTTGGTTTCTTATTTTATTGCTGTTAAGTAGTCTTTTATTTTATCTTGGTATGCTGTTTGCTTATACGGTTGTTTTCCCTTTGTTTTTTCAATTATCAGTATATAGCACGCCGTCACAGGTAACTCTATTGCCTGAAATCAATCACTATCTTGATTTTGTACTGCAATGGCTTTTTGCATTCGGCATGGCGTTCGAAGTGCCGATTGTGATATTTGGTTTAGTTCGTAGCGGTTTGGTAGACATTCAGTATTTTATTCAACAACGACGTATATTAATTGTTTTGTTTTTTATCTTAGCTATGTTGTTGACGCCCCCTGATGTAATGTCTCAAATTTTTTTAGCGATTCCTTTATGTCTGTTGTTTGAATTGGGTATTTTGTTGGCGAAGTATCTTCCTGTTTGATGTGGTTCATGTGAATCGCTACCCAACGATGAAACGCTAGATTGATACTTCAAAATGAGTTGCACCGTTTAGGTGAATCGAACAAAATAAGGCATACTACAAAGCTTTAATTTAAAACACTGAAATTATGCCATCTACTGTC
>JABDAQ010000009.1 GCA_013289115.1 Gammaproteobacteria bacterium | reverse complement strand
AATACCCCGATTGAATCGGTGTGTCGTATTCATCGATCAAAATGATCGGTGCTACTTTGTGATAGCGATGCAAATAAGCACTTAATCGCTTTAATGAAAACTCAAGTGTCGTCTCACTCGCTTTCTCAGTCAGTATCGTTTGGTAGTGATCTTTTTCATCTATAGCTAATACATCCCCTACAAGCACATCACGGTGCTCTCTGTACAAATCGGCGACTAAGGCCGCTAATACCGCAACCGCATTCTCATACTTAGCATGCTTGATCGCTTTTAAACTTAAAAAAATAACCGGGTATCTTCCTTGATGCTGACGTATCTCTTCCGGAGCGCTTTGGATCTTTAATCCTTTGAATAATTCTTTCGTGCTTTCTCCTTCCACTTCACTGGCAAAATAATACCGCAGCATCGACAGATTTAATGTTTTCCCAAAACGACGCGGACGCGTGATGAGAATAATCTGAGTATCTTCAAGTAGTTCTTGAATGAGCAAACTCTTATCAACAAAATGATACTTTCCTTGAATCAGTAGGCGAAAATCACTTTGGCCAATCGGCATTTTTAATGACGTAGATGACATAATTTCAATTTTCTAAGAATAGGTGTTTTCATAGCATGCCTTAATTTCGTGAGATTGACTCAACTTACACGTTCCGCTGGCATTTCAAGTACATCGATCGATTTACAGCGCCATGTAAACCATAACGCTAATACGCCTGCTAACTTAGCCACGGTTAAAATAATAACGCCCAAATAATTTAGCTGATTTACTATCGCTAAAAAAACAATGCTATCGACCGGAGAACTTAAACTGGCAGAAAATAAAATGCGTTTCGACAAAGGACGTTTCGTGAATGTGTAAACGCTCCAATCAACGAGTTCGGCAATAACAAAAGAACTTAAACTTGCTACCGCGATCAATTTATTCGATAAGAAATAACTGAGTATCCCACCGATAAACATGGATACTATAACTTTATGTCCTACTTCGCGTTGAGCAAAATCACGCGTGACATACACAATACCTACCGTAAAATCCAACGGCGAGAACTCACAGCCCCAAAGCATCATTAAAGGTAAGCGAGCAAATATGGCGTTTAATAAAACAATCAATGTAATGTAGAGTAAATTGTTTTTATATTTGTTGAGCCATAAATACATCATTATTATCTCTTTAATTTCGTAATCTTCTCTTCATCGGTTGTCTGAGTACTTAAATCCTCTTCATATTCACTGATAAAGCCAGCATCATCATCTTTGGTAGGAATTCTTTCATTAAAAAACAGACGTATCAGCGCACGCTGTATTTTATGAGGAAGACTGTAACTTTTCTCAGCATTCAATCCTTGGTGCAAAACATCAACAAACCGCTGTGTATCATTCGCATATGTTAATAATCCTCGTTTCAAGCTTTTGCCATAACTAACCTGTGAACTAAGATCAAATAATTCGCGTAATTTTTTATTATAGGCGTGTAAACGTTCCTTTAATAAAACTCTGGGTATGTCAGTTTTAGGCGCGGCTTGTGCGTACTTCAAACTGACGCTTATTTCTGTTTCAATGAACGCTAACTTATCATTGCCAGACAAGATTAATTTGTTTTGCCAGTCTAAACCTAAATAAATTTCTAATGGATTATTTTCCATAAGTTCTTCTGTAACAAGTCCTTCTGCCAATTGATTTTTTTGCTGAGGAGATAGTGAATAAAAAACATTTTGTACGGCTGACCATCCGCCTAATAAAGTTGCCTCATCGTGAGAGTCAATAATTTTTTTAAAATTATTGACGTTCTGATGCGGCGTCACTGTTTTTTCAATCTTCGGATTAGAAATAAACTGCTCGCTACTTTTTATCAGCATCTTATCAAATTGCGGATAATTTGCTAAAGGTAAAATACCATAAACGTCTCCATCATAGTCACCGGCTGTTTTCTTTGCGAGCTTTAAACTAACACCCACTGGCTGACCTAATGGTATCAGCTGTTTGACCGTTAATATTCCATTGAGCTTTAGTTGTGCTTTACACGTTTGCGCTGTCTTTTTATCGGATGCCTTTGACCAACTTTGACACAGCTTTCGATCGCGCGCAGAAACTAAAATGTTCTGCTCAGAGAATTCTTTAGGCCATAATGAATCAGGAATAATGCCAAGCATTCCTTTAAAAAAATGACCGATAGCGTCAGACCCATATCCCGTAAGCGTATACTGAAAACTCGCTAGATTTGCTAAATCCTTTGAGAATGCAATTTGCTCTTTTTTAACAGATTGCAAAGGATATTTATTATCAAAAGGATTGCGACCGAAACCAATATTTCCCTGCACAGCGTTTTCCCACGCCCTTGTTGCGGGTAATAAAATTCCATCGTCTGCTATAGGAATTCCAATGCCTGCGTGATGCGGCAAACCCACCGTCAAATGCTGATATAATTTTTTACACGCTTCATTATTTAATCTTTCTTTTTTTTGGAAAAACGCATTGCGAAAATCAATAATCACTGCTTGACTTTTTGAAAATAATTCTCGAACGACTTCAGGATGTCGCGCAGCCTCATAGGAATGAACGGCTTGATAGGACAAATAGGATGTTTTTATTTGATCGTAACAGTTTTTAAATTGCGGCAAACCCATCTTTTCAGCAGCGCTCGACTTGATATAACCCCAACCATCCTGAATGATAAACGGAGGTAACACGATATATTCTTGACTGTCTGGAATCAATCCTACGTTGAATTGTCCTTTTAATCCTTTCGTTATAGTGTCTTGTGTTTCCGGTAAAAATGCGCGCTGTCCATAAATAAAGGATTCTTTAAAAGAAAACCAGTGTTTAAAAAAATCTCCTGCCGCAATGGGTACCGCGATCAGACTGCCATACTTACCTTCACAGACCTTCGATTTGAATTTTGATCCGCCTAGAATATCCGTGCGATATATTAAACCTTTATAGTGAATAAATAATGGAAGTTTACTTGCTTTGATAGGTTTATTAAATTTGATAATCAGATAATCATCAAGTTCAGTAAGCTCATGATAAGTGGATGAATTTACATGGTATTGACCTGTTTTTTCTCCTCGACTATTAATCACATCAATGCTGATGCTGAGTGCGTCATCCAATGGTTTTAATGCATGATTTAATCGCGTCCACGCTTTCTTTTGTTTTTTTATTCGCTCTTTTCGTGAAATAGATTGATAAAAAGGTGTAAAATCGAGTTCTGGAAAATAATAGCTAAATAACCAGGCCTCTATCAAAGTCAGTTGCATTTTATCATATTGATCGTAACATTCCTTCAGCTGCGCTACCCGTTCTTTAGTTTGTATTGCAAGCATCTCTTTTAGTTTGATTGCCGTCTTGGTTTTTTTCTTTTTACTCATCACCAATTCAGTCAGTTGATGAGAATAAATCGCTAGTTTTTTAAACACGTAATACGCTTTATAAGACGGCATAGGTTCTTGCTTCATCTGCTTTTCACAATCATCTAAAATATTCTTAGCAAAAGAGGCTTTATTTGAAGAAAAGTGTTCGAGTACCACCTGTGCCATAGCTAAGTAGATATATGCTGTCTTTTGTTCTATTTGATTAAATAATTGTTTAGCTGCATTGTATTGTCCTGAATGGCTGTAGATTTTGATCATAGTAATATGCGTGACATGATCAGCTTGTTGTTCTTCTACAATTTTTCTATAAAGTTTTTCTGCCTCATCATAGTGCTCCCAGTGATCCATGATATGAAGTAAAGTAGCATAGGTTATTTTATCAATTGGAAGTGTTTTAGCGATCGCTTCGAAAAATTCTTTAGCACGTTCATAGTTTTGTTTCCCCAAAATCTTGAGCCGCGTGTTGAAGGTAATAATATCGCGATACTGCTCAGGAATTCTTATATAAAATTGTTCGGCTTCATCGTATCTTCCCCACTGACTTATGATCTCAAGAAAGGTATTGTAGGTCGTCTCATCCGGTTGGTATTGCTTGAGAATTTCATCAAAAAAGAATTGCCTCGCTTGATCATAATTTCGCTGGCCCAAAATTTTGAGCCGAGTATTGTGAGTCACAATGTCTGCTAATTGCTTGTTCAGAATTTCTTTGTAAAACGCTTTCGCTTCATCGTACCTTCCCCACTGACCTATGATCTCAAGAAAGGTATTGTAGGTCGTCTCATCCGGTTGGCATTGCTCTAGGATTTCATCAAAAAAGAATTGTTTCGCTTGCTCATAATCTTGCTCGCCCAAAATTTTGAGCATGATGTTTTTTGTAAAAATATTTGCTAATTGCTCTTCAATCATTGTTTCGTAAAGCGCTTTTGCTTCATCGTATTTTCCCCATCGACTCATGATCTCAAGCAGTATGTTGTAAGTAACTAGATTGGTTGGATACTGTTTTAAAATTTCATCAGAGAATTGTTTTGCTTGTTCATAACTTTGATTGCCAAGAATTTTGAGCTCTGTATTGCACGCGATTATGTCTGTTTGCGATTGAGTAGTAAGCAAAGTAGTGCGGCTTGTATCGTAAGATGGATGTATTTCAGAAGCTCCGGATCGCCTGCCAAAAAATTTGAGCATAATGTTATTAGCAACGATATTTTCTGATCGATTTTTAAAAGTTTTTTTGTAAAACTGTTTCATCTCTCTATATTTTTTCCATCTGCCCATGATCTCAAGCCAAGTGGTGTTGGTCGTCTCATCAGGTTGATATGTTTCAGAAATTTTGTCGAAAAATTGTTTTGCTCGTTCATAATTCTGCTTACCTAAAATTTTGAGCCGGATGTTCTGGATGAAAATATTGGCTTGTTGCTCATCCAGAATTTTTTTATAGAATTGATCCGCTTCTTTGTATTTTTCCCATCGACTCATGATTTCAAATAATATGCCGTAAGTAACTTTATCAGGCCGATATTTTTGAAAGCTTTCACTTATAAAAAATTTTTGTGCGCGTTCATAACTCTGCTGACCTAGGATCTGGAGCCAAATATTATGAATAATAATATTGGCTTGATCCTGTATCTGTGTGTAGAGTGTTTCAGCGTCATCGTACTTTTCCCATTTACCCATAATCCCAAGTAATGTTCCGTAGACAACATCATTGGGCGAGTATTCAAACTGCTCGAAAAAAAATTGTTTCGCTTGCTCATAATTTTGATTACCAAGAATTTTGAGCCAGATAGTCGCTATGACGATGGTGCATTGTGATTTCGGAATCGTGTTATAGAGTTTTTCAGCGTCACTGTATCGATTTTGATCATAATACGCATCAAGCACAGTAGAATAGGTAAAGGTGTCGTGTGTAGGCAATGTTGCTAGATACGTATCAAACTCATCCCATCTTTGACATTTTCTGAGACAGTTAAGATATTCATTATGGAGGTGCTGGCGGATAGACTCATTCTTATTTTTTAGTTCACTTAATAATAATTCTAACCGTTGCAAATCTTCTTGCGCTGATGATGCGACCCGTTCCGTTTTTCTTCGATTTTTTTTATTGATATTTCTGTGATACATATACTTAGGACAAGTTTAAATTGTGTAATGATTTATCCCACATAAGGAAATCACATAATCTCCTTGTTGCTCAATAATTTGAAAATGTACCTCATTTGAGATACTATCGCAAATAGTTAAATTACTTAAGACATAGATACGATGAGCAAAGAAGCATTTATTAGAGCGCGTATAGAGCCAGAGTTAAAGATCATGGCAGAAGGTGTTCTAGATGAGCTTGGTATCACACCCACCCAAGCCATCACCATGTTATATAAAAAAATTGCACGTGAACATGAGTGGCCCATCGAATTAAAGCTATCTAATGCACAGACACGTAAAATCTTAGAAGAAACGGATAAAAGATATAGATGACTTATTTAATAAACTAGGCCTTTAATTTGTTAACCATTCGATACAGAAAATCTTTTGTAAAAGATGTGAAACGTGCGAACAAGCGTGGGATGGATCTAAATAAGTTACAAAATAGGCCTTATCTTTCTGCGTAATAAACCAATTTAAATCGCTTTCCACAGAAAGCGATTGCAATCTTTAGGATGTTAGAACAGCCACAATGGTGTGCCTCTCGGTCATACCCCTTTTCTTCGATTTGTTTTAACGCATCTTGAGCGGCAGCTTCTAGAGTCGCTTTAATTTTTTTTGTCTCCTTCGTTGACACATGCACTTGTTTAAATTCTATTAATAGCGTGGGTTTGCGCGGATCCTTCGAAAGAATTAAATAATCATACCGCCCATAGCCGCTTTCTCGATTCGATCTCAATTCATAATCGGGATGCGCTTGGATATGTGCGGTCAGTCCAATCATAAATCCATGATAAAACGCCTCCGGCTCTTTACTTAAATCATGCACGCTGATCGTATTCTCTAATAAAAATCGAAAGGATTCTTCAAAAGCATAAATATCACCCTGAAGCAATTGGCCTAAAAATTCACTGATGGTAATATGCTGTTGCCCTTGTACCAACCAAGTCTTGATTAACTCACCGTATAAACCTCGAATCTCAATGTTGGGGATGGCCAACTGACCGTGCGTGCCGTCCTCTGTGTATCGTACCGAGACCACCTTGAAATAACCCGCCATCAGTAGAAAACTCAAGACAACAGAAGGATCGTTATTCAGATGCTTGAGGTCGGGAAATACGATCGATTCATCGATGGTACATGAAATAGTTTGACCCAGTAAGAGCTGCTCAAACACGGCTTTATGAATCAAACCGGAACGATAGAGACACTCTTTAACTAAAACATTATCACTGGTATTGAGCCAATACCGTTTCAATAAGCCTTCGTTTTTAACACAGTTTAATAAGGACCATGGGTTATAGACGGTATGATTTCCAATCTGATAGCCGTTATACCAATGACGAATCGCTAAGGATTGATCCCGTAAACCGGCTTGCTCTAAGAGTCTTTGCACTTCCTCTTCGGTAAATCCAAAGTATTGACCGTACTTAGGATGAATCACCGAATACACTTCTAGATTATTTAATCCGGAAAACAAACTTTCTTTTGATACTCTCAGAATCCCCGTTAATACCGCTTTGAAACAATGTGGATTGTCTTTTAAGGCTGATCCAAAAAATGGCCTAAACAATTCCACTATTTTTTCATAATAATTGTTTAAATAACCTGATTGAATGGGCGTGTCGTATTCATCAATCAGGATGATCGGCGCCTTTTTGTGATACCGATAGAGATACTCACTCAATGTCTTTAAAGAATAACGAAGACTGCTAGGAGAAGCCTCCTTTTCTAGAATCGACTGATACTCCTTTTTTTCATCCAGTGCTAATAGTTCAGATTGAAGTAAATAGCGATGCTCTTTATACGATGAAGCAATCAATCGACAAAAGTCCTGGTAAGTTTCTTCAAAGCTCGTGCACTTTAGATCTTTGAACGTTAAAAAAATAACTGGATACTGGCCTTGATGCTGGCGTATCTCCTCAGACGCTTGTTGAATATTTAACCCCTCGAACAAGCGAGCTGTCTCCTGATCGTCCACTTCTTTAGAAAAAAAATAACGAAGCATCGACAGATTGAGGGTCTTGCCAAAACGACGCGGGCGCGTGATGAGAATAATCTGTGTATCTTCGAGTATTTCCTGAATAAATAGACTTTTATCTACAAAATAACATTGATCTTGAATCAATAGGCGAAAATCACTTTGGCCAATGGGCATTTTTAACATGTGTAATGATTCTAGTTATTGCTTTGCTTACTTAACCAAGCCTGCAAAGGTTTTTTAGTCATTCCAATCGTTTGAATCAACTGCTTAAACAAAGCCTCACGAATGTTTGTGTCACCCGAAGACAGAGCTTCACTTAACGCAGCACAGACTTTATGTAATTGTGTCGCCGCAACATAGGTGCTTCCACCTCTCAGTTTATGAGCTTGAAACGCGATCGTCTTCCAATCCTGTTGTTCATGCGCCTGCTTAAACATCGGTAATACTTCCTCCCAGCTTGTTAAAGAAACTTGAATTAATTCCTGCAGATCCGTTTCATCAAACAAGGTACGCGCCAACGCTTCATCAAAGAGTGGATAAGTGTTTAAATCCTTAGATTTAGCTTGTTCTATCCATTGATTGAGAGCTTGAATATCATCTTCTTCTAAAGGTTTTCTTATCACCTGATCCATTCCCGAGACCAAACACTTTTCTTTGGCTTCATCGCCCGCATGGCCGGTTAAGGCGATGATCGGTGTGTGTGTCTTTTTATTTTTCTTTTCCCAAGCACGGTATTGTTGGGTAAGTTCCATACCATTGCCATCGGGCAAACCAATATCACTCAGCACCAGATCAAATGTTTGTTCTTTTAAAAGCTTGAACGCATTCAAAACGTTTTCAGCGGTGATGACGTGATACCCGGCTCGTTTTAAACAGGATTGCGCGCCGAGTCGAGCCCCAAAATTGTCTTCAATTAATAAAATACGCGGACCCGATTCAGTCGCTGATACGCTTCTTTGTGCCTTGCGCACTGTTTTGGTATCGATCGTACAGGGTTTGAGTTCGGTTGGATTAGTTTCTTCCTGTTGTGCAATCGGCAATTCCAAATGGATCGTAAATTGAGTTCCCTGACCTAAGGTGCTTTCTACCTGAATCGATCCTCCCAAAATTTCAACGTATTTCTTCACAATAAACAAGCCAACACCATGTCCCTTGTACACACCGGAATAAGAAGGATTCAGTCGAACAAATCGATCAAAGACTTTCTCCAGTTGATCTTCTGGAATGCCAATACCCGTGTCGCGGATACACAATTCAATCTTGGCTTTGCCTTTTCTCTTTGATAAACAACGGCAGATTAAATGTATTTTTCCTTGCTTCGTAAACTTGATCGCGTTGCTGGTGAGATTGAGTAGGACGCGTTCTAATTTAAGTCGATCAGTTTCCAGATACGGAGGTAAGTTTGGATCGATCTCAAGTTGAAAGGCTAAGCCTTTTTCTTTCATGGAGGGCAAGAGTAGATCATTCAGATTATGCGCTATCTTACGTAGATCGACGCTTTCTTTTTTGATCTTATCTTCCTGAATATGTTCGGCTTTACTAAGTTCAAGCACGCTTTCGAGCAGTTCGTGTAATCGACGGGAAGCGTGTTGCAGCAATTGAGCGCGCTGCAGCGCTTCTTCATTATTAATAACCATCTCGGTGAGATCTTCAGACATGTGGATCATGCCGGTTAAGGGTGTACGAATGTCATGCGCCATGTTCATGATAAAGGCGTCTTTCGCTCGGTTGGCAGATTCGGCTAGCTCTTTGGCTTGACGCAAATTTTCTTCGAGTTTTTTTCGATCGCTAATATCGACTGAGATACCAGCGACGCCTACAATTTCACCGTATTTATCCCGAATCGGTACTCGATTTGTTAGTAAATACAAGTTTGTTCCGTTGGTATGTGGTATAGGCGGATCTTCTACACCTAAGATCGGTTGTCCTGTGTCAAGCACGCTTAAATCATCGTTTTTTAATTTCTGAGCGAGCCCTTTAGGCCAGTGGCAAAGTTTTTCGAGTTGTTCATACGTTTTACCTGAGAACTCCGTTAAAGTGTGCATCCCTAACATAGACAAAACATTGCGATTGCATCCTACCATCATGCAATCCTTATCCATCCAATACACATTGCAGGGTAAATGCTCGATGAGTGTTTCTAAGCGCATCAGCTCATTGCGCTTTTGATCAGTGATATCCGCGGCAATGCATAAGGTGCCAATCACCTGATGCTTATGATCATAAAGCGGTCTCGTTTCACGGAGTATGTGTATATACGCACCATCTTCACGTTTCGTAGGAAGCTTGTATGCTTTTTTAATAGATTGTTTTCGTTCCATCACTTGGCGATCGTCGGCGATAAATTGCTCTATAAGTCCCTGACTCCAAGCAAAATCATGATCGGTTTTTCCTATCAACTCTTTAGGGTTTTTAAACCCTGATAATTTTGCAAGATGATCATTACCTCCAAGATATGAGCCGATCCTATCTTTCCAACCCACATAGCCTTGGAATGCAGAAATAATTTGTTCTAGATAAAGGGGTAATTGGGTATCAGAAACGTTAGATTGAATCATGCCTGCTTCCTTTTGTCCTATTTGCTTTAAATATAAGTATTTTAGTTGTTGTTTCATGATGTTCGCTAAATCACAAACACAGGGTTCTAAGAACATTGTTTCATGCGTGCCAAGTACCGTATGAACGCTTATTTTACCAGTGATATAGGGACGCCAGCCATTGTATTCGTTTTGTATCGTCTGAAACAGAGGCCATAGCTCTTTTGCTTTAAATAGATGGACGTCTAAATTTAGTTTGGGCAAAGAATACGCGGATAGCAGTTTTTCCCGATGTTTTTCGAGTCGGATCAATTTGTTCTTGCGTTCTATATCCATCGGCGCATGAATGAGTTGCGAATTGAATAATAACTCAGATGAATGGGCTGCCGTGATGCGATCAGGGTAATGCGCCCAACCGTCTAACAAACCTAAAAATGCAACCTGCTTGTTGTCTTGTATCAATTGATAGGCCATTTCAAAGACAACCGTCGCACCAAAGGAAGCGCCTGCTAAGTAGTAGGTTTCTTCTAAAGGTTGAATTTTTTTAACCTCCTCCAAGTAATAGGCCGCCATTTCTTGCAAGGTTGAAAAATGAATATCGTATCCATCCACATTTGGATCTTGGAGACCATAGAGTGTGTAGTTTTCTTGAAGTAAATCGGCCAACGACCGATACCAAAATACCGTACCACCCACTGGGTGAATTAAAAATAATGGATACTTAGATCGTCCTTTGGCTAAAGGTACGATCGATGGTGTATTGTTGCAGCGATTAATTTTATTTATGTTGTTTTGTGCAAGGCGCTGACCGATTTCTTTTTCTAAGGCTGTAATAGTTGGGCATTCGAACAAAATGCGCAGCGGGATATTGATCGAATACCGTTTTTGTAAATGATCGATGACATAAATAGCCGACAAAGAATCGCCACCTAAATCGAAAAAATGATCATGAATCTGAGGTTTCATAGGATGATTCAAAGCATCTTGCCAAATCGTTTGAATCGTTTTAGCAATGTCGGAAGCATCATTGATCGGTTGATGTAACAGTGTCTTACTGTATTCTTCTAAATGCTTGTGATCGATTTTTTCATTCTCTTTTAAAGGGATTTTATTCATTACGGCAAATTCCCTGGGCAACATAAACTTAGGTAGATGGCTTGATAGAAAATTTTGAATGGCATTCTCCTCTTCAAACGGAATATCGCAGATAAGGTATGCTTTCAAATACGCTTCACGAATCTGAGTCTTGATAAGAATCACGGTCGCTTTCTGAACACCTGGCATGGTTTGTAATACCGATTCAATTTCAGACAATTCAATACGATATCCTTGAATTTTTACCTGACGATCGGTGCGACCCAAACAATATAAAAGACCCTCCGATGACCAAACAACTTTATCGCCTGTTTTATAAAGGCATTTTTTAGTATCCAGTTCAATCGTAATAAATCGTTTCGCCGTTATGTCATCCTGTTCAAAATAACCTGGACTGACTTGCGCACCCGAAACGCATAGCTCTCCTGGCATGCCTATCGGACACAGGTTGTTGTATTGATCAAGAACATAACACTGAACGTTATAGCCAGGACGACCTATGGGTATGGATGGCTGATCCTTGAGTTCTTGAGCTTGAATAACATAAGCGGTTACTGCGACCGTTGTTTCTGTTGGCCCATATTCATTAATTAATGTATGCCTAGGGCAAAGTTCTAACCATTTTAAAATATCTTCTTTAGACAACGCATCGGCACCCAGCAATAGATAGCGTAACGTATAAAGTGCCCGTATTTCTTTGGGATAATGCAACAATAAATTGAGATATCCCGGCGTCATTTCTACATGCGTTACCTGATGTTGAACCAAATGTGCTAGATACTTTTTTGGATCTAGTTTGCTTTGTTCGGAACATAGAGCAATCGTGCCTCCTGCGAGCAGTGGCGCAAACGTGCAAGGTATAGATAGGTCAAAGGCAATGGAAGAGGAAAAATCCACAATGCTTTCTGCATTAAACCGCGTCGTTTCTAAAAACCAATAACAATAATTTAAAAGGTTTCTTTGAGTAATCATCACGGCTTTGGGCTCGCCCGTGCTGCCTGAAGTAAACATAATGTAGGCAAGCTGTTCCAAAGGCTGTGTACTTAAGTTAATTTCTTTTTCCGGATAATCGCCTGATACGATGGACTGATCAGAGATCAACGTAACCGTGTTAATGAGCTCCCGCAAACGTCCCATATACTTTTCTTGCGTGATGATGATTGAAAGATTCGTTTTTCGAATTATCTGCTCTACTCTTTTTAATGGATACTGTGTATCAATTGGGATATAGACTGCCCATTGTTTCAGAATGCCTAAAATAGCAGCCAGCATTTCTACGCTGCGATCAAAATAAATGCCAATAAAGGATTGTTCTAGATACCCTCGATTAGCGAGACATGAAGCCACTTTTTTTGACATCAATCCGAGCTCAGCATAGGTAATAGATTGCTTTTCAAACAGGATTACCCTGTGATTGGGTCTACAGCGTATTTGTTCTTCGATCAGTTCTGAAATCGAACGATTCGGCATGACATACTGTTGACCTCTTCCCCAAATAAATAGAGTCTCCTGCTCTGATTTTGATAGATAGTTTACTTGAGTGATGGCTTTATCTGGATGTTTGATCCAATCAGTTAGCATCGTTCGGATATGCTCAGAAAAATGATTCATGAGTATACAAGCCGTAGAGGATTTCACTTGTTCCAATCGGTGAAATGCGTGAAGCCCGTTTGTGTTAATCTGAATATATAAAATAGTTTGCTCAGGTAGGCTTGAGAGTTCCAGTACATGCTTCGTGGTATTAATTAGAATCAGAGGGGCTATATTTTTGTCTCTGAGTTCAGGGTATCTCCATTTCAGATCCGTCAAATGGATCCATTCTTTTCTCGTTTTCATCCATTCTAATATTTGTTTAAATGAAAAATGATTAGGAATTTTGAAGAGAAACGGTAAGAAGATCGAAATCAGATCGGCACATTGACCCTGTAATTTTTTTACATCCGATCGAACAAGAAAAACAGATAATTCCTCGTAACCATTCAAGCGATACAAATGGACCAACACTGTGATCAGAATAAAGATCCGCGAATTATCATTTTTTTCAATGAGGCTTTCTAAGACAAGCTTTGGCTGCATGATCCAATCGGATTGCTCGAACGACCTGACGATCGCGTGATCTTGCATGCGAACGAATTGTGAAACAACTTCTTTTTCTTGAACTAAAGCTTGTTTATACCACGCTTGGATACGTACCTGATCTGCGTTTTTTAATACAGGTAATTGACAACCTTGTTTCATGAAAAATGAATGAAGCATATTTTCACCAGTTAATATACGACCCTCCATGCTAACCAACTCTAAAATTTTTACTGGTTTTGTCCGTGTACTGATATGAAAACTATTCTCTTTTATAAAAAAAACAGTGCCTGGTTTTGTCACTGTCTGTTCTTCACTCTCTTCCAATTTGGAAACAATGAAATAAGCGTGATCCAGATACAATTTTAAGGTTCCGATGGGATTAGAATAATGTCCAAACGTGAGCGCATTTTGTAATCTAAGCAATTCTTCCACCGATTGAGTGCGCCAATCAATGAATCCTAGATTAGGAAGCAGATGATCGCGTGGATAGTAACTGCGTTTCTCTATAGATTGTTGTTCAAAATACAGTGTTCCTTGTTCTATTTTTTTGATTAACTGTTCGCATGATTTAATGGCTGTTTGATAGCATTTCAAATTCAAGGATAAGGCTGTGTCTTGAGTTTCAACCTTAAACCATTCTTGGTAAACAATAGGACCCGTATCAATGCCTTTTTCAATCAAATGCCAGGTTACACCCTGTTTTTCTTCACCATTAATCAACGCCCAGGAAGTAGCGTGTAAGCCAGCATAGTTGGGCAAAAGAGAATCGTGATAATTGATCGCTGAACAACGCGCTAATTTGATCAAATCCTCATTTAAAATATGGCTATTGACGATACTGAAAAGATAATCGAATGAAAGATCGGAATGAAGTAAATCATTTGGGTGAGAAAACAGTTTCAGATGGCGACCATGTGCCCAATTTTGGATCGAAACGGCATCAGTTACGATGGCCACGATGTTATGTTTGCGCTTGATAAAAAGTTCTGCGCATTGAATGAGTAAACTGTCTTCACCGATCAGACATGCCGATATTTTCATAGGAACTATTTATTATTATTTTTATACGATTTAACTTAAAAACTTTGATCAATAATAATGATTGCTTTTTTCAACTTTTTAACGTGGATATTTATATGTTATTTCAAACTTATATTATCGTCCGTTTCGCTGCCACGATGTAAAGTTATCAGCTCAATCAAATCTTTTAAAGATCGACTCAGTCGATCCCATCTCCAGATGAATAGTTTAACGCAACCCACTTGTATCAGAGCATCGTTTTGTAAATTTAATGGTTGATCATCGGTGGAAACGCGAGCATAGCTAATGTGGATTTTATACATCACTTTCAAATAAATTGGCTGAAAATCCACGCTTCTCCATAATTTTTCGCAGTTTTTTTAATCCTTCAACCTGAATTTGTCGAACGCGTTCGCGTGTTAACCCAATGACAGTACCGACTTCCTCTAAGGTCATGCGATCACAACCCAGTAACCCATAACGTCGCGCAATCACTTCACGTTGATTAGGTAATAATTCTTGTAGACAGGCTTCTAAATGTTCCTGCAAATTTTCGTTTTCTAAAATATATTCCGGATCATGCTCATGATTATCCGATAAAGTTTCAAGCAAAGGTTTATCCGCTTCACTGCTGGCGGGTGCATCGACTGAAGTGATATGTTCATTTAAACCCAACATTCGCTTAACATCTTCGAAGGGTTTATCAACCCATTGTGCGATCTCTTCGGCCGTTGGTTTATGATCGAGTTTTTGTGCTAATTCGCGCGCTGCTTGCAAATACACATTTAATTCTTTGACAACGTGAATAGGTAAACGCACTGTGCGCGCTTGATTCATAATCGCACGTTCAATCGCTTGGCGAATCCACCAGGTTGCGTAAGTTGAAAAACGAAATCCTCGTTCTGGATCAAATTTTTTGACAGCGTGCATCAAACCTAAATTACCTTCTTCGATCAAATCTAAAAACTGTAAGCCACGATTATTATAATGGCGCGCTATTTTTACCACCAAACGTAAATTACTTACGATCATGCAAGTGCGTGCTTCCTCATCTCCTTGTGCTAAACGACGTGCGTAATAAATTTCTTGTTCCGCAGTTAATAAGGGCGAAAATCCGATTTTATTCAGATACAGTTCAGCAGCGCCTAAAGTTTCGTCGCGCTTACGGCTCGTGCCAACAACGACGGAAGATTTTTCTTCATTAGATCGTGTATCATCAAATAAGCTTGTATTATCAAGAATATTTTCAGGCTCATCTAATAAAAATCCTTCAAATTTGAGAGGATCATTTGGTTTTTCCAATGAATCAAGTGTCACTTGATCCACTCTACGTTTACGAGGCATGTATCATCTCCTTATGAAACATGAACAAAAAGCTGCGCACTATTCAATCATTGAAAAACGCAGATGAACGTAAATGAGTTAAGGAATTAATAGATTATTAGAAGCTGCTTAACTAAGGCTTTAAAATAGAAAACTGTGCGTTCACAGTTTAGGCTAAGATCTGGCTTTTATCGCCCGAAGTTTAGGAATTCGGTTTTCATCTTCAGTGATGCAATCCTTGCCACTTAACGAAGCATCCAACCATTCCTAAAAACAAACATAACCAAGTAATACGATCGATGTATTGATGTAACCAACGATCGAGTTGTGGGCCGCCCCATCGTATGAGCAAAGCCAAACCAAAAAAACGTCCTCCACGTCCTAAAAATGAAGCCAATATGAAAGGGAATAATGCGATATGCAAGCTACCTGCTGCAATCGTAAATAATTTATAAGGAATAGGCGAAAATCCTGCAATCAGTATGATCCAAAAACCCCAAAGATGAAACCAGTGCTCAACCTGCAAATAAATTTGCCAATAACCAAACGTTATAAGATACGGATGGATAAGATCGAAAGCTATTGCGCCGATCCAATAACCAAATAATCCGCCTAATACAGAAGAAAGCGTTGTCAATAAAGCATAATAGATTGCTCGATTGCGTCGTGCTAAAGACATAGGTATCAACATAACATCCGGTGGAATCGGAAATACAGAAGATTCAATAAAACTTAAACCTACTAAATAATAGGGAGCATGGCGATTCTGAGACCAACTTAACGCTTTGCGATACAAATAAGAAAAAATTTTCATTCCGACACAGAAACATTCATAGGATCACACCATTGTTGCAGTGTTAAATAATCCGTGACATCTAACTGTAAGGGCGTGATGGAAACACGTTTTTGATTTATAGCATAAAAATCAGTACCCGGCTGCGCGTCCTGTTCCAGACTCGCTTGACCAATGCGATAAGCCAGCGATCCATCCGCATCTCGCGTCGGCACAATACGATCAGGGAGATGACGTTTGCCTAAGCGTGTAATAGCCCAAGGTTCAAGAAGCTCTGTTAATGGCAGATCAGGAACATTAATATTGAGCACCGCTTTGCTTTTAAGTAAAAATTCACCGAACATTAAAATTAAACGCTGTGTGATCTCGGCTGCAGTTGCATAATACACAGAGGCAATTCCATGTAAAGAAACAGCCAACGCAGGCGTATTAAATCGGCGTCCTTCCATCGCAGCGCCTACCGTGCCTGAATAAAAAACATCTTCTCCCAAATTTGCACTTTTATTGATGCCAGAGACAACCAAATCAAATTTTTTTTCAGCATTAAATAAACCTGCAAAAGCTAAACGAACACAATCCGCTGGCGTACCGTTCTTTACACTGATAAATTGATTTGTGCGATACGTAGGATATAGCGCCTGATCCAAAGTCAAAGCACTGCTACTTCCGCTACGATTACGATCCGGAGCCACAACGGTTACATCGGCAATTTCAGCTAATTTTTTTGCTAACACTAACAAACCGGGCGCATACGCGCCATCATCATTGCTCACTAAAATATGTTGAATTGTCACGATAATAACTCTGCAGAATCAGACAGCTTACCAATCAAAGGCAGCGCGACTAACACCAATCCAAATATTAATAAAAAAATACTGCGACTAATGGGCGCTTGCGAAGGATTATCGCGATGATTTTTATATTGAATTAAAGCGCCCGCTAAAAACGCAATGCCAAGAACCAAACAAATATTATGCGCCGTACCGGTAAAAACCGATAAAGGTTCCATAAGATTACCAGAAATTTGACCCAATGATTTATTTTGTTGTGCCTGTGCCGTAATATTTAAAGAAGTTAATAAACTCAGTCCGCTGTATAGAAGTAACTTTCGCATATTTGTCCGTATTTATTTAAAAAATTTTTTTATTATCCTTCAATTCTAACTCGTCCTGTCTGACTTATAATAACAACGCGTTCAGATTTTTTATGTCCTTTATAAGAAAAAATAAAGCTGCCATTTTGTCCATGCGTAGCACCATTCGGATCAAGCTGTAAGTAGTCATGTGAACGTGAACCACGCCACCGTAAAACCTGAGACGCCGCTAACGCAGAATAACGTCTTAAAATAACATCATCGGTTTCAACGCGACCATGAATTTGCTTGTCGATAAAAACAATCCAACCATCTTGCCAGCGTCCACCGCATTGAAACCCATTTTTGCTTTTACACAAAGCAACAACGTAATGTCGTTTAATCGCTTCACTGCGTGCATAGTAAATGGACCCAACCAATTGCTCAACGGCCTCTGTCAACTGTGTTGTTCGAAGTAATGCGCGATAACCCGGAATGCCTAAAGATAAAACTATACCAATTAATACCAAAACTAATAATAATTCCAGCAGACTAAATCCAAAATTCATCGTGAACTTTGTAATTGCCTGAGCGTTTTTACTACAAATTGCATATCTTTCCATGCTTTTGCCTTTTCCCTGGGAGCACGTAAAAGATACGCTGGATGATAGCTAACAATCAACGGAATTTTTTTAGCACACACATCGTTTTTAACAAAAGAGGGCTTTAGCATATAGTCAAATAATTTACCGCGAAGCTCAGCCATCGATCTTTGTTCGTTCAGTAAATAATGCGCTGCGATACGCCCGATCGCTAAAATTAATTTCGGTTGCATCAATTCAATCTGTCGTAATAAATACGGAATACAAGCATTCACTTCATCCATGGATGGATCACGATTATTAGGCGGACGCGATTTTAATACATTGGCAATATAAACATCCTGACGTTGCAAACCAATAGCTTGCAACATCGCCGTTAATAATTGGCCTGCTCGACCTACAAAAGGTTCGCCTTGTTTATCTTCATGTGCGCCAGGAGCTTCTCCAATTACTAATAAATCAGCTGTTTTACTGCCTGACCCAAAAACTGCCTGCGTTCTACTTTGATGCAAAGGACAGGCCGTGCATTGTTTAACGCTCAATTCCAATGCTTCCCAATCCATTCGTGCGATAAGCTGTTCTCGATCTAACGTAGCATTATTCAATATCGCTGCATCTCTCGGAATCCATACATCTATTTCCAGTTGTTTGAGATAAGCACAACGCAGACGCTCATTCTTTACATCATGCATAAACTGTTTCAGGCTGATAATAATCTTTCATTTGATCAAAATTTAAATAGCGATAGAGATCGGATTTTAGTAAATCAAGCGTCGCGATTCGTGACATGTAGTCTTCCACGCTCGGAATATAACCCAAACTGGCTGTAATCGCTGATAGTTCTGCAGAAGCCAGATACACTTTGGCATCTTTCCCCATACGATTTGGAAAATTGCGCGTTGAAGTTGATACAACCGTAGAAGCATCGCGTACTCGCGCTTGATTTCCCATACATAAAGAACAGCCCGGTGTTTCCGTACGTGCACCTACGGCACCGTAAATAGCATAATACCCTTCTTGCATCAGTTGCTGTGCATCCATTTTTGTCGGTGGTACGATCCACAATGTCGTTGGCACGCGCCCCGCATTTTTTAACAAAGCGCCTGCCGCACGATAATGACCGATATTTGTCATACATGAACCGATAAATACTTCGTCAATCGTTGTTTGTGCAACTTCAGATAAAGGCCGAATGGCATCTGGATCATTGGGACAGGCTAATAAAGGCTCTGTAATTTTATTTAAATCGATATCAATAATTTCTGCGTAGTGCGCATCTGCGTCAGGTTCCAACAAATGAGGATGTTCTAACCAATCTTGCATCGCTTTAATACGCCTTTGTAAACTACGTCGATCTTGATAGCCGTTGCGAATCATCCAATGAAGCAATGCGATATTTGAACGTAAATATTCTTTAATAGGCTCGGATTGCAAACGAACTGTGCAACCATGTGCAGAACGTTCTGCAGATGCATCTGCAAATTCAAAGGCCTGCTCTATTTTTAGATCGGGTAATCCTTCAATTTCTAAAATACGACCAGAAAAGATATTTTTCTTATGACTGCTCGAGCAATTTAGCAAGCCACGTTGCAGTGCCACATAAGGAATAGCGTGTACCAAGTCACGCAAGGTAATTCCAGGTTGTATACAACCCGTGAAACGCACTAATACCGATTCTGGCATCACCAACGGCATCACGCCCATCGCAGCAGCAAACGCAACGATGCCGGATCCGCCTGGAAAACTGATCCCGATCGGAAAACGTGTATGCGAATCACCGCCTGTACCTACACGATCAGGTAACAACATACGATTTAACCAAGAATGAATAATCCCGTCGCCTGGACGCAAAACAACACCCCCGCGTGCTGCAAAAAAATCAGGCAAACTGTGCTGCGTTTCAATATCCACTGGCTTCGGATAGGCGGCTGTATGACAGAAACTTTGCAGAACTAACTCTGCAGAGAATCCTAAACAGGCTAATTCTTTTAATTCGTCGCGTGTCATCGGACCGGTTGTGTCTTGCGACCCAACCGTATCGATCTTAGGTTCACAATACACACCTGGCCGTATACCTGACACACCGCAAGCGGCTCCTACTATTTTCTGTGCCAAAGTAAAACCCGCATTTCGATCATCCTGAGCAAGCGGACGATAAAAAACATTTGAAGGCGGCCACTTTAATTCTGCACGTACTTTATCCGTCAAAGTTCGCCCAATCAATAAACGAATGCGTCCACCAGAGCGTACTGCATCTAACAAGGCTAAATTGGGCTGGAATTGTGCCAATTCTTTATCCTGTTTATCAGTAATACGTCCTTGATAAGGATAAATATGAATGACGTCGCCCATATGCAAGTCACCGACCTCCACTTCGATCGGAAACGCACCTGAATCCTCTGCTGTCGTGCGAAAAATAGGCGCGATTTTTCCACCCAAGATGAATCCACCACGACGCTTATTCGGAACAAAAGGAATCTTTGTACCTAAATGCCATTGCAGCGAATTTATTGCAGATTTGCGTGAAGACCCCGTGCCGACAACGTCTCCGACAAAGGCCACGGGATAGGCTTGTGTTTGCAATTCTTTAATAATTTGCAAAGCGTTCGGTACTCGATTACGCAGCATTGATAAACTGTGCAAAGGAATGTCTGGACGACTCCAGGCCTCAACTGCAGGCGATAAATCATCTGTATTTATTTCTCCCTCTACTTTGAACACACGCACAATAATACGTTCAGGTATTTTTTCCGCCGTAGTAAACCAATCGGCATTGGCCCAAGCATCCAATACATACTGCGCGTAGATCTTCCGTCCTGTTTTCGCTTTAGTAATCACATCATGATACGCGTCAAATAATAAAAGAGTGTGGGCTAATTGTTTAGCTGCAATCGGGGCTAACATTTCATCGTCAAGTAAATTGATCAAAGGCCCTGTGTTATAGCCACCCAACATGGTTCCTAAAAGTTCGACTGCCCGAGTGGGACTCAATAAAGGAGAAATATCTGTACGCTGCGCGCAAGCAGTTAAGAAAGCGGCTTTAACGTAGGCGGCTTGATCCACACCCGGCGGTACGTGTTCAGTCAGTAATTGCAATAAAAATTCTTTCTGTTGCTGCGGGGGATTTTTCAACAAAGTCACGAGCGCTGTCGTCTGTTTTGCATTTAAAGGCAAAGGAGGCAATCCTAGTGCAGCACGTTCTTGTATATGTTGTTGATACGATTGCAAAAAATCCGGATAGGATTCGCTCATGACAGATACTCCGCTTGTTCTTTTTAAGGCGATTGATTATACGCGCATTTCCGATCGAAGTTGATGTACTGTCTCTTGATAATTTTTACTATGAAACAAAGCAGAACCCAAAACAAAAGTATCAGCACCTGCGGCATAGACACGCGCACTATTTTCTAAATTAATCCCGCCATCTACCATCAGGCGTATTTTATTATCTGCGTGCTGTGCAATCAAAGCGCGTGCTTGTTCAATTTTGCGCAAGGTACTTGTGATAAATGTTTGTCCGGAAAATCCAGGATTAACACTCATGATCACTATAAAATCTAATTGTTCCAACACTTGATAGAGGATGGTCAAATCGGTGGCTGGATTAATCGCTAAGCCCGCTTGACAACCAAGTTGGCGGATTAAAGCGAGACTGCGATGAATATGATAACTCGCTTCTGGATGAAAACTAATACGCTGTGCAGAAGAATACGCAAATAATTTAATGAGATCATCAACGGGTTTTGCCATTAAATGTACATCGATCGGAAGATGGCAGTATTTTTTAATCGTAGTGCAAATATACGGACCAAAACTTAAATTCGGCACATAATGATTGTCCATGATATCAAGATGAATCATATCAACGCCCGCTGTTTCAATGTCCGATAATTCTTTTGCTAAATAACCAAAATCAGCGGCTAAGATTGAGGCGGCGATCAATAAATCTTGCATATTACATTCCTCGTTGTGCACAGATAACATCATAGGCTGCTTTAATATTTTGCGTTTTTTCAGTAGCCATCTTGATCATCGATTCAGGTAAACCTTTTGCTAAAAGTCTATCTGGATGATGCTGACTCATGAGACGACGATAGGCACGCTTAACTTCTTGAGCGCTCGCTGTTTTTTGAATGCCTAAAATCGCATAAGCGTCTTCTAGAGATAAACGATTATGGGATGCAGGTGAAGCGCGCTGGAATTGTTCTTGTTGTGAATGCATGCGTTCTTGATACGCTTTTTGGAAAGCAAATAAATGCTCAAATAAAGAAAAATTAACGGGAGCAAACCCAAGATACTGTGAAATTTGTTCTAAGACACGTTGTTTTTTTACACTTAAATGACCATCCGCCAAAGCCGCTTGCGTTTGAATTTCAATAAACATGCGCAACAAAGTTTTATTTTGACAGCCTTGACGCAGATCTTTTAAGGTTGTATCTAACTGAAAAGAGGATTGTTTTCCTTGATTAAATAGATCGATCGCGCGCTTGCGTAGCGTATCAGTCAAACCCATACGTTGCATGATAGCACTGGCTGTTTCGATCTCGGCTTCTGAAACGCGGCCGTCAAGTTTAGCGATATAGCCCATGACCAAGAAGGTGCTTGTAAAAAACACTTCCTTGGCAACACCTTGATTAAGATGCGACCAAGGCGCATGACTCGCTATCGCGCGATCAAAAAAATGTCCGATCCATACACCCAATAGGATCCCGAATGGACCTGCCAGGAGCAGTCCCAAAAAACCACCAATGATCTTTCCCCAGATATTCATGTGTGCAACTTACACAAACGTTGTGAAATAGAATGAACTACGCAAGCTAAGTTTGCTTTATTAGCACACATGCTGCACAATCGCCGGTGAAAAAGTGCGTTTCCTCCATTATGATCGATTCGCCTTAAATTGATAGGCAAATCTTCGCGAGAATTATAATGCGTACTATTTATACACTTTTTTTTTATTTATTGTTACCGTTCGTTCTGCTGCGTCTAGGATTTAAAGCATTTAGAAACCCGGCCTATCGTGCTTATTGGTATGAGCGTATCGGTATCAAGCTTAGATCAGTACAACCACACAGCCTTTGGATTCATGCTGTTTCAGTGGGCGAATCCTTAGCAATTATACCGCTCATTAAGATCTTGCAAAAAAAATATCCGCAACACACTTTCTTAGTAACCAATGAAACGCCAACAGGCGCGGCACGAATTCATGCTGAATTAGGTGACAGCGTTATGCAATTGTACGCCCCTTACGATGTACCTTGCATTGTTAAACGATTTTTAGCCGCAACACAACCGCAATTGCTTATCTTAGTAGAAACAGAATTATGGCCTAATTATTTAGCACTCTGCAAAACAGCGAATATTCCCGTCGTATTGCTCAATGCGCGCTTATCTGCTTCTTCCATGCGTGGGTATCAACGCATAGCCGGACTCGCGCGTACTATGATGAACAACTTAAGCTACGTGGCGGCACAAACTCAAGAAGACGGTCTGCGTTTTCAACAATTAGGTTTAGCCTCTGAACGAATACAAATAACAGGCAGTCTCAAATTTGATCGCCCATTACCTGAAGACCTCAGAACACGTGCACATACACTGCGTCAACGCTGGGGCTGTGATCGTTTAGTATGGATTGCGGCCAGTACGCATGAATCAGAAGAAGAACTAATCCTACAAGCATTTTCCACCGCTCAAAAAAAATTACCCACGTTGTTACTCGTATTAGTTCCACGTCATCCAGAGCGTTGTATACGCGTAAAAAATATTTGTTTACGCCACAACAAAAGGGTTGTTTTACACAGCCAGTATCAAACACACACATCAAGAATAGACATTATCATCGGCGATACGATGGGCGAATTATTGATCTGGTACGCAGCATCAGACATAGCCTTTATAGGCGGCAGTTTACTCAATAAAGGCGGACAAAATCCTTTAGAACCAGCCGCAGTAGGTATTTCAATCATCACTGGACCTTACACTTATAATTTTCAAGCCATTCAATCTGCGTTACAAGCAAACGGTGCAGCTTTGGAAGTTCATACTGCCTCTGAGTTAAGTCAAACGATTATTAAATTAAGTCAAAGCCCGCAAGAACGCGCACAGATGGGCCGAGCTGCCAAGGAATTTGTTGCAGAAAATAAAGGGGCACTTCAAAAACAAATAAATCTTCTGAAGTCTTTTATACCTAAGTAAAACATCTCGTCCTAGGTTGAGATGTTTTTGCAGACTACGGCTGCGAATAATTTGAAATAATACGCATACAGTCCTTTTTGTCCGGAGGAACAATAGTAGCGGAACCAAAAAAATTACTGGCCATTCTTTTAGCCGTGTTAGCCGTATAGGATTCGCGATTTTTTTCATCAACGCCTTCTACGATCTTTTCACATTCGTGAAATTTACTGATAATTTCTTCGGTTTCCTTTAATTTATTTTTACATTCTGCTCGTATATTTTTTTCATCGGAAATTTTTTCAGATAAAGTCTTATTAGCTTTAACACAGTAATCTTTTGAATATCGCAGGCTCTGCGCTACAAAAGTAGTCACTATCAAAACGCCAACAGCAAGACAGAAAGGCAAAGGACTGGCCGTTACTATCGATAACATTCCCGCCACAAATAATCCTAAACTAATAAGAGGAATCACAACTACAGCAGTAAATGATGGATAACGCTCCGCGCCGATCAGCAGCGCCATGCCTGGCATTGCGATCAAATTTAAAAAGTATGCTACGTTATGAGCGAAGTTTTGCACGAATTCTAATCCATCTAATTTAAGTCCTCTAAACCAAAGATCATCATAAGAAATTGAAGATTTATGTTCATAGGCGTCAATGTCCGATTTTAAAGACCGTTTAAATTGTTTTTGTTCATTTATATTTAAATTGCTATACATCAGTTCAATCACCGCAGCATTTTTCTTGCGTTCTTCTTCATCCGAATAGTCTGATATATAGTTTAGTAATGCATCTCTCCATTTTTCTTTCTGCTGTGCTAGTTTTTTTTCTTCAATGTCTTTAATTTCATTTTTATTCATAATCAACCTCTTTTATAGTTTTTATCTATGGTCTAACATTTAAAATAATGCATTTCCCAACCTCTTTCTCCGGAGGAACAATAGAAGTAGCGAAACCAAAAAAATTACTGACCATTCTTTTAGCCGTGTTCTTAGCCGTGTTCAAAACACGATCCAAATAGGATTCGCGATTTTGTTTATCAACGCTTTCTACGATCTTTTCACATTCGTGAAATTTACTGATAATTCCTTTAATGTCCTTTGCTTTACTTTCACATTTCATTTGCTTCGTTTCTTCATTGGAAATTTTTTCAGATAAGGCTTGGTCAGTTTTAGCATAGTCATCTGCATATTGAATGCTCTTGTCTGCTGCAAAAACACTCGCTATCAAAGCACCCATAGCAATACAGAAAGGCAAAGGATTGGCTATCATCAACGATAGCAGTGCTGTTGTAAATAATACTACAGCTATAACAGGACACGTAACTGAAATAGTAAATAGTGGATCCATCTTCAAACCAACTAGCAGGATCAGGCCTGGTATTGTGATATAGTCTAAAGCCTCTGTTGCAATACAAGCGCAGACTTGCACGAGGTTTAATTCAGTTAATTTCCATACTGTAGACCAAATCTCATCACGATAAATTGAAAGATCATGTTTATAGGCGTCAATGGCCGATCTTAAACACAGTTTAAATTGTTTTTGTTCATTTATATCTAAATTGCTATACATCAGTTTAATCACCGCAGCATTTTTCTTGCGTTCTTCTTCATCCGAATGGTCTGATATATAGTTTAGTAATGCATTTCTCCACTCTTCTTCCCATTGCGCTAGTTTTTTTTCTTCAATGCTTTTAATTTCATTTTCATTCATATCATTTTTATTCATAATCAACTTCTTTTATTATTTTATCTAGGGTCTTCTAATAAATGAGCTTACATTTTCATCGTTAAGAATAACACTGTTAGAAGAAATAGTTTGTTGGGGGGAAGTATCAAAAAATCTGAAGCAGCAACTGTCAATCATTCGCTTGGCTATGTTAAAGAAAATTCTTTCGCACGACGATGTTTGCTCAACATTATCAATTTTTTTCACAATGCCATTAATCTTATTTAAACAATTTATCTGATCTTTTAATTCATTTAATTGGATTTTATCTTTCTTTTGTTGAGCGATTTCTTCCTTAATTTCTTTAATTTCTTTAATTTCTTTAATTTCTCCAGATAAATTAGGTATTTTACATAATTTATCTGAAGTACCTTTCGCAAGCCATCCAATACCAGTGACAGAAATTAAAATACCCGCAGCAATCAGAAAAGCAAGTGGAGGTGCTGCAAATACTATTGCGATGATAGCGGTACAGAGAATACTACACCATAAAACTCCTCCCCAATTCTTGTCCATAAGCAACATTCCAGGTATTGCAATAAACTCAAGAATTTTTGCAAGCCTGCGATTGCTTTTGTTGATATCATATGATGCTAATGCATTTTTTAATATTATTTGTATAGACTCATATGACTGCAAATTATTTGTATAAACACTTGTGTAATTTTCAATTTTTGATTGCAAAAAACTTTTAAATGCGTTTTGTTGTTGAGTATTAAAATGGAAATAGGCGTTATTAATTATTGCAAGTGTTCCATCTTCAATACATTTCAAATCTAAACATTTTTCTACAAGTTCTTTCAAGCCTGCAAGAAATCTATCTTCTTTTCCCAGCCATTCTTTATACAAACCTACATGATTAATTCCTTTAATTCTTTCTAATTTTTCTAACAAGTCTTTGAAAGACCTACCTTCCTCCGCCCATTTTTTGCTCAAATCTACATAATTAATTTTTTCTAATGCCTGTTCAAGCAAGCTTTTATTTCCTTCTTCTTGTTTTTTCTCTCTTTCCCACATGGAAACATGTAGATACACATCTTTCCATTCGGGCAAGCCTAAGTCATCCTTTGGCAGATCCTGCCATTGATCATTATTCTGTATTAAGTATAAAACCGCACAAAAAACGTTATGCAAATACAATCGCTTAGTCTCGGATTTTGTTTTCCAGTCACTTGCTAATATCGGTGCTATTTCTTTCTTAAATAGCTCATAGCTAATGTCGCTTGGATATTCGATTGGATATTTCATTAACACCCCATTTTATTCTTAAATTTGTTTGTCATCATAAATTCTTTATTCGAGGTGCCTATAAATTAAACTAAAACTCCAACGCTGACTACAATTAATTTATTTTTTTCAATACGTCGCAAGTACGCCGAATGAATTCGCTGTAACGTGAGTTGCGAAACTGATTTGCGATATTTTTCTAAATAATCTAGCGGTAAATGATAAAAGCCAATAAGCTCTAATAAATTTAAAATGCCTTCGTTGCTTGCCAATAATAAAGGAAGACGTCCAAGTAAAGCACGTTGCGCCGCGCGTAATTCATCGATAGTGGGACCTTGCTCACTAAATTGTTTCAATATCTGTTCTGTTTCATGTAATGCCTTACTGGCTTGTTGTGTACGCGTTTGCAATTGAATAAAAAAAGGCCCGGTAACTTGATGCGGAATAAATTGACTGGATATCCCATAACACAGTCCTTGTTCATTACGAACGCGATGAAATAAACGCGAAGTCAGAGCGCTACCGCCCAAACTATAATTACCAACCAACAAAGCAAGATAATCTGGATCCTGATAATTCGTCCCTAAAGCACCTATAATCAGTGTTGTTTGTTGTGAAGGATACGCAATCGCATGTACTGTATTTGTTTTATTTTTTTTCGTCGTTATGCTCGGATCAGGCAATGCAGGTGCAGCCGATCCCGAGGGGAGTGTATTAAGTAATTCTTCTGACAAAGCCCGCGCTTTTTCTAAAGATAAATCACCTACGATCGCAATAGTCGCATTTTTTGCAACATAAAATTCACGGTAAAAGTGAATAATATCCTCGTCAGTTATTGTATCTACAGTTTCTGTTGTACCCAAAACAGGTTGAGCATAGGGATGATCGGTATATAGATCATGATAAAATGCATTCATTGCAATTTGTTCTGGAATTTGTTGTTGTTCCTGTAATGCCACGCGTAGATTTTTTTGCGCACGCATACATGCATTATGTGGAAAACTTGCTTGGCTTAACACATACGTCATCGTCTGTATCGCCTCACTCAAGTGTGAGTCCGACATGCTACGTAAATGAAATATCGCTTTATCGCGATCCACTGCATGCGAATAAATTGCTCCAATACGTTCAAAACGATCGGCAATCTGATCAACATTCAACGTCTTTGTGCCTTGATCTAACAAGGCTTGCGTCAGATACGCCAGACCTGAATGAATACCGTCGCGTGCTGAACCCGCATTGAATACTACGCTTATATCAACCATAGGAAGTTGGCGACTTGCTACAAAATAAACATCTGCACCGCGCTTAGTCTGCCAATGTTGGATCGCCAGCATAGGTTTTGCAATAACATGGATAGAAAGCAAACTAAGCAAGATAATAAACGTGCATCGCAAATAATTAATGAGCATCTGTGCCCGTCCATGGATCTAAATAAGCAACGGTTCGATTCTCTTCAGTAAAATAACGACGCGCCACAGCTTGAATTTGTTGAGCACTTATCTGTTCGATTCGTTGTGCATAAATTTGATCCAGCGTCAAAGGCAATCCAAGCACACTCAAGCGACCCAATTCAGATGCTTGTTCTGAGATTGTATCTTGCTGATACAGTTTATAAGCAATCAATTGCGTTTTTATACGCGTTAATTCTTTTTGATCAACTTGTTGTGTTTTTAACTGTTTGATCTCCAGCAATAAATCTCTTTTTAATTCATCGATAGTACGTTTTGATGCAGGGATACCTACGAGTAAAAATAGACTGGGTAAGCGCGTATCAGGATCGTAAGAAACAAAAGCAGTTGAGGCGACTTGTTGATTGCGAATTAAATCCGTTGCAAAACGCGCGCGTTTACCGCCCGATAAAAGCTGTGCGATCAGTTCCAACGCATAAGGATCTGAACTGTTTGGATCTGAAGCGAGCACAGGAACCGTATAAGCAACAAAAACAGAAGGCAATTTTGCGGGAACACGGACGTGAATTTGACGTTCACCTAACGCACTGATTTCTTGCTGTGGTTTGAGTATGGGCAGTGTTCTTGCTTTGATCGGACCAAAATATTTTTGCGCTAAACGATGTACTTGCTCTGCTTTAACCGCGCCGACCACTACCACAATCGCATTATTAGGCACATACCATTGTCGATACCAAGCGCGCAGATCAGCGATACGCATTTGTTGTAAATCATGCTGCCAACCGATCACAGGACGGCGATACGGGCTTGTAATAAAAGCGATCGCGTTCAGTTGTTCTAACGTACGTTGTTGCGGATCATCGTCGATTCGCATACGTCGTTCTTCCATAACAACCTGCAATTCACGCTCAAAATCTTGCTTTCTCAATAATAAATTATGCATACGATCCGCTTCCAAGGCGAAACTGATCGGCCATTTATCCGCAGAGAATTTTTCATAATACATCGTAAAATCGTAATCAGTTACCGCATTTTGCACACCGCCATTGATTGCAACGATACGTTCTAAAACACCGGATCCATACCGCTTGCTGCCGCGAAACATCATATGTTCCAAAGCGTGAGAAATTCCGGTGCTTCCTTCAGGTTCATAACGAGCACCCACACGATACCAAATCTGCGTGATCACCACAGGCGCACGATTATCTTCTTTCACGATCAAACGCAATCCATTTTTCAACCAATACTGATGTACTTGAGCCAAAGCCAACGTTGGCAGCAGTAATAAAATAAATAATAAGCGTTTACACATAGCTGATAATCCTAATGAACTCTGATAGCATGAGCAACTATATTCTAAAATCTTATGAGATCTGTGAATAACGACGATTTAAAAAAATGCCAACACCGTATTGAAAAATTGATCAGCACACATTTATCTCTGTACTCGGATCAGCCTCTGTACGCAGCCATGCGTTACGCTATGCTCAACGGAGGAAAAAGATTGCGTCCGCTTTTGGTTTATGCTTGTGGTCATGCTTTCCACGTTGCACTCGATGACTTAGATCCTATTGCAGGTGCGGTTGAAATGATCCATGCGTATTCACTGATTCACGATGATCTACCCGCGATGGATAATAGTGATCAGCGTCGTAGTTTACCGTCTTGTCATAAAAAATTTGGTGAGGCCATTGCTTTATTAGCAGGCGATGCTTTACACACATTGGCATTTGAATTAGTAAGCAATGCAAAATTTCTTCCGCAACAGATAATTGCTATGATCACTACGCTCACTAAAACGATCGGCGGCAAGGGTATGATCAACGGACAAGCAATGGAATTTACAACACATACGCCTACCTTAATGCAGATCGAGCAGATACACCGTTTGAAAACGGGAGCTTTGATGAGTGCTTGTTTACAATTGGCGGGATTGGCAGCGGCAGTATCCGATACAATCTTGCTGAATTTAGAACAATTAGGTTATTGCCTCGGACTGGCGTATCAAATTCAGGATGACCTACAGGATCAAGAGGACAGCCCATTTAATTATTTAGTATACGCAGGTGAGCGGGCGACAAAAACACGCCTCAATGAGTTATATCAAGACATCATGTCATTACACAAACGCTTATTTGCTGAAAATGATATACTTTGTTCGCTGCTTAATAGGATGTTTTCAGAAGATAAGTATTTTAATCGATAGACGTAAGGTTAGACAATGCCAATGAAGCGACTTGTTGTTTTATTGTTTGTTGCATCCTTTATTAATGTCAATGCAGAAAATATAAACGACAATGATGATTGCACTGCTCACGGTTATCCACTCAACGACATTATAAAAGTTGAAAAAACTATACAGAAAGCACTCAAGACAAATGATATGTCTCTTCTGGCTGAGCAATTTAATTACCCTTTTGCAGTTAATCTTGCATATGGAAGACGTATTATCACGAACAAGCAGGAACTAATAAATAATTTTTCCTCTATTTACAGCAAGGCAGATATAGAAGAAATAGTGACTGAAAAAAATTCGGTGCCTTTTTGCAGATATGATGGCGCTGCTATTTTTGGCGGCATGTGGCTCTCTATTAATAATAAGGATAAAAAAATAAAAGTCGCTGTTATCAATAGTGAAACTACAAAACTGAGTAGTGACGCGCCTTATGGTATTCCAGTGATGCCGATTGACGACTTAGAATCACTAAAAGAATTTGCGAATAGGTATAATCGCAGCGATGAAAGCAAAAAAATTGTAGATGTTAAATCGCTAAAAGTGGATATAAATAAAAACGATAAATATAAGCGTTATTTAGTAAGCGGTATGCTTCTTAAACCGGGTTATCAGAGCTTTTCATTATACCGTGTAGATATTAACAATGATGGTCAACCTGAGTGGGTGTTAGTGTCGCAATGTGAGGGCAGCATGTGCAGCAGTGGAATTGAGGGGGTGTATAAAAGTAAAGATCGTGTATTAGAAGACATTTCTTTTGATAACGTCATTGTTTCCAATTTTAATTTAGGGGATATGTCAAAATGGTATTTGTTCACAGATAACCCACTTTTCACTCTCCTGAAAGAAAAAACCCTATTGAATTTTTACAATGGCGTACCGCCGCAAGTTTGTAGTTATTTATGGCAAAATAATAAAGTTACACTTGTGCATGGAAACCAGAACTATTGTATTCATTAAGCTATAAAAAAGGAAAATGCCTAATGACTCAGGCTCTCTTAAAAATACCCATCGGAGAA
>JABDAQ010000008.1:20000-33909 GCA_013289115.1 Gammaproteobacteria bacterium | reverse complement strand
AATAAACTTTTATCGACAAAGTAATACCCGCCTTGTCTCAATAAACGGAAATCATCTTCGCCAATCGGCATTCTTAATGGATTTGCGTTCATAGGAGGCTCGCTAAGATTCTTTCTAGCTTGAGCCGACTTGCAAGCTGTCACTCAAACCTTTTGACATGTAGATCATGCCGGTTAACGGCGTTCGTATACCATGCGCCATGTTCATGCTGTATTGCTCTGCTAAATCGTTCCATGGCAATTCAAAATCCGTTTTTCTGATAATGTCATGTTCGTTTTTTATTCCTGCTAATTTCAAAACGAATTCATTGCAGCCCCAATATATGCCTTTTTTGTCTTTCCAGTACAGAGGATTTAAATAATGGTTATAAAAATAATAATTCATCACAAATATAGAACGCTTAGCTAAAAATAATCAAATACCTACGCGCCAACTATTGCGTATACAATAAAAAAAACAATATTATAAGATTAAATTTTAAAGGAAACACTAATTAATAATAATGACGAAGGAATAATTGTATGACAGTTAAGACAGATCTTTTACAGACAATGGGGCCACTTGATTCAAAAGCAGTAATTACAAAACCCGCTTCGCCGGGTATTCTTCTAAATCTTTATAACCTGCTGCATTCAGAGAAGGAAGGGTTTACTATCGTTCCCAATGATGCTACGAATGTTTATTGGGAGAAAGAATTCGACATTAATGACTACTCTTTTTTTGAAGAAATTCACGATATCGTAGAAACGGCGCTTAGCCTTTGGTGTCCAATTATCACACGATCCGAACAACAGTTTACCAAAAACGCAGACAAACAATTCATGTTTGATAGCTTTCATGTAAAATCTGGCGATGGAACTTGGTTAGAACTTCTTAAATCTACTGCATTCAATTATGACCACAGTAATTTTATTGACGACTTTACGAGAGAGCGCGATAATTTTCTTAAAGATTTTTTACCTGATCTATCCGAAGCGCTTTCGCACGCAATCAATAATTTAGAAAAGAAGCAAACAAAGACAGGAGAAGAAATTAAAACAATCCTGTGCAAAAAAAGCACTCTGGATAAATTGAAAGCATTGAAACAATCGCTTGAAAATAAAGAGAATGAAAATTCTGATATAAAGCCTAACTCCTTTAACATCGAAGAACTCGAGTATTTAGCGCGAAAAGCTCTTAAGCTTTTCGGTGATCCTATTTGTGAAAAAGAACCGCTCGTAAAAGAATCACTCGCATCTGTGGTGTCTTTATTACAATTTTGCTCTGATAAAACACATGCTTTCTATGGATACCTTCCTGTTTTATCTGATTTACCTCAATGTCGAGATGTTATTTTGAAAGAAATAGATAAAATACAATACAACCCTTTGTTTGGTCCGCACTTTCGAGCAAACAAAAAAAATCTTCAAAAAGAATTTGACCAAGTGAGTGTACTCATCAGACTGTTAGATAGCATTAAAGATAATATTAATGCAGATCATTGTGATGATACAAAATTAATTAGTGACTTGAATAAGTTTAGAAAGCAGCTTATGGAAGTTTCTAAAATGCAAGAAATTGATCCAGAGAATTCGAGTTTGTTTAAGAAGTGGACAATTGATCTTTCAGACAAGATTAATAAAACAATTGGCGTCACACAATACGAAATTATCAAAGGATTGCAGATCGAGTTTCAACCACACTTTAAGAAGTGTTTTTCAGATAATAAATCAATGCTATCTGATGTTATTACAAACCTGTTTCAAAGAAAGAGTGAATCGAGAACGCCGTTGTTACAAGATCGAGAAAATTTTAATACTGATCTGCGTTCTATTAATGCAGCATTTGGAAAACTTTTAAGTAAAACCAATGAAAGAACAGATACTTTGCCTAAGGAGGATCTTCAGGATTTAAATTCTCTGCTAATTAGCGCTAAATTATCTAATATTCCCAGTAAATCAACAAAAAAGTTCCTGGGAAATGCATGCGCACAAATCAATCAGATGCTTCCAGAGGATACATTAGCATCATCATGTGCTAATTCTAATTTTTTTATTAAGAATATGAATACTACGGCGAACCAAGAACTAGAAGAACTAGAACACAGCTATAAAAAATAAAACAACACACAGCCTTCTCTACTTGTATTGAATAACTAGAGGAGGCTAAGACTAGGAATCATTCTTATTCTTAATTCTTAAACAACGCTGAATTGCTGCGCTAGTATACTCAAGGCAGTTTCACGTGCCAAACGATCTTCTTCTAAAATTAACTCTAATTCACTTATCTCTCGATAAGGCAAACGCTCCAATACCGTTTGATTTATTTGCGCGATCTGCGTGAATACAATACGTTGATCTAAAAATGCCTGCACAGCTACTTCATTCGCAGCATTTAAAATAGTGGCTGCATTGCCGCCAATCCGTATCGCCTCGTACGCTAAATTTAAACAGGGATAACGCCGCGTATCCACCGCTTTAAATTCAAGCTTACCATAAGCTAATAAATCACAAGCGGGTACGCGATGGGCAATACGTTGAGGCCAGGCTAAACAATAGGCGATCGGAATACGCATATCTGGATTTGCTAACTGCGCCAATAAACTACCGTCTAAATAACCTACTAAAGAATGAATCACACTTTGCGGATGAATAAGAATTTCTATTTTTGATAAGGATAAATTAAATAACCAATAAGCCTCTATTAATTCAAACCCTTTATTCATCAATGTGGCAGAATCTACGCTGATCTTGCTACCCATAATCCAAGTTGGATGCTGACAGGCTTGTTGTGGTGTTGCATGTTCTAATGCACGGATCGGAAGATCACGTAAGGCACCGCCGGATGCTGTTAAAATAATGCGCTCGACGCCTTCGGGCTGATTACCACAACGAAATCCATCCGGTAAACATTGAAAAATCGCATTATGTTCGCTATCTACAGGCAATAAAATTGTTTGATAATGCCGCAGTGCATCCATAAAAAATTGTCCTGCCATCACTAACGCTTCTTTATTCGCTAATAACACACGCTTTTTTGCACGAATAGCCGCTAGCGTTGGCAATAAACCCGCTGAACCTACAATCGCTGCGACGACAATGTCTACTTGCGCTAAATAGGCTAGCTCTTGTAAAGCATTCGTGCCTGATAATACTTCAATTGTTTGCTGCGCTTCTTTTAAACGCATTCGTAATTGAATCGCTGCTGCCTCTTGTGTGAGCACAACATAATCAGGATGATATTTCAAACATTGTTCGAACATCCGCTGTACTTGAGAATGCGCTGTTAACGCTACTATACGAAAACGATCGGGATGTTGCTCAATGACAGATAAAGTATTTAAGCCAATCGAACCGGTCGATCCATAGATTAAAATACCAGCAGCAGACGTATTTTGATCAAAGCCATAGGTGTTGTTCATGCAATAAACCAAAAATTAAATTGAGAATACGTTCAAAAAGACAATGGCAACACAATAGGGATTAGTGCAATAGGTAATGCTGCAAGCAAACTATCAAGACGATCTAAAATACCCCCGTGTCCTGGCAATAATGTACCACTATCTTTTAATCCACTCGCGCGCTTTAAAGCACTTTCTAATAAATCGCCGACAACTGCTGCGATGAGAATTACTAACGTTAAAATGATACTCAAGAAAACAGCGTGCGAATTATTCCGAGTTAAAAAAAATGCTAACCAAGGTCGTTGACAGTAAAGCAAGGGCGTCATAATAAGCCAAGGAATTAAAATACCAACCTTTAACCCTTCCCAGGTTTTGCGCGGACTCACGGTAGGTGCAAGAAGTGATTTACCAAAACGACTGCCAGCAAAATAAGCCAAAGTATCTGACAACCAAACAAGGAGTAAGATCCACATTAAATAACTACGATTCAGATTGGATAAAACTGTTAAAGCGGTTCCAAATATCGTTAAGATAAAAACTCCAGAGATGCTAGACACTGTGCGAGAAATAGTGGGTAATTTCGTATAGACGATCAAATGCAATAAATAAAATGCGAGCAATAACCAAACACATAGACCTACTTGAATAACATAGTCAGTAAAAAAGACACTGAAGCTAAGCGCACTCAAAACACAAGTGATATAAACATAGCACTGCCAAGTACGTTTCCAACCCGCTAGCTTCGCCCATTCCCAAGCTGCTAACGATACTATGAAACATGTAAGCCCAAAATAATAAGGCTGTGGTAGAAAAAACACAGCCGCGACTACGCATGGAATGAGTAAGCATGCAGTTAGAATTCTTTGCATTAACATAAATTATCAACCAATCGCTGCCTAAATCATGTGCATACACTCAGTAATTTGTTCGCTCGTAAAACCAAACCGCCGTTCTCTTTGCGTGTAAAACGTTAGCGCTTTTTTTAATTCATCGATCGTAAAGCCAGGCCATAAAATATCTGTAAAATAAAGCTCAGTGTAGGCTAAATGCCAGAGTAAAAAATTACTCACTCTATATTCACCTCCTGTGCGAATTAAAAGATCAGGCGCTGGTAAATCGGCAAGGGCAAGATACTGTGCAAACTGATCTTTATCGATATCCTCACTCTGAATTTTATTATTTTTTACAGAAACAACGATTTGTTTAACTGCCTGAATGATATCCCACTGACCGCTATAATTGACAGCGATGACTAATTTTAACCCCGTGTTGTTTTCTGTCATTGCTTGTGCTTTCGTGATCCACTGTAATAAATCTTTATTGAAAACCTCACAACTTCCTATAATACGTAACTGCACATTGGCTTCACATAAACGATTTAACTCAGTTTGTAGCGTTATCAGAAACAAAGACATTAAACCATTGACTTCTTGAATAGGTCGACGCCAATTTTCACTACTAAAAGCAAATAAGGTCAGCACTTCGATATTTAATTCACCGCAGGCTTGCACAATTTTACGCACAACTTTCAGACCTTCTTGATGCCCAAAAATACGCGGCCTATTACGCAACTTAGCCCAACGACCATTGCCGTCCATGATTATGGCGATATGGCGCGGTAATTTTTTTAGCTCCATCTCCACAGCACAACGATCACTCATTCATTAACTCTGCTTCTTTAGCAGTAATAAGCGCATCGATCTTACCAATATATTGATCAGTAATATCCTGAACGCTTTTACGAATACGATGCTCATCATCTTCACTAATCTCTTTCTGTTTTAGAAATTCTTTCAGGCTTTTCATTGCATCCTGACGATGATTACGAACCGATGCACGATTTTTTTCAGCAATTTTTTTAACTAATTTACTTAATGAGTATCGACGTTCTTGAGTTAAAGCCGGCAAGGTAATACGAATAACGTGACCTACTGTGTTTGGATTTAAACTTAAATCAGAGGTTCGAATCGCTTTCTCAATAGAAGCAACCGCCGTAGCATCCCACGCTGTGATGGATAAGGTTGTAGTATCCATCACCGTAATTGATGCGATATGTTTCAAGACAAGTTCAGATCCATAATGTAAAACGCGCAAATTTTCGATCAAACCTGGATGAGCACGACCTGTACGTACTTGTTCTAATTCAGTTTGTAACGATGTAAATGATTTCTGCATCTGTTCATGCAGCATCGTTTGTATTTGTTGATCAATCATCATGCAATCCCCCAGCACGCTCGCTTACTAAAGTACCTATTGATTCACCGCGCACAATCGCTTCAAGCACCTTAGGCTGATTCATGTTAAATATGCGTATCGGCATGCGATGATCACGACATTGAGAAAAAGCTGCCAAATCCATTACTCCCAGTTCTTTATTTAAAACATCTTGATACGTTAAAGTTTTAAACAAAATAGCCTTAGGATCACGATTAGGATCGGATGAATAAATACCTTCTACATGCGTTGCTTTCAGTAAAACATCTGCCCCAATTTCAATAGCGCGCAAACTTGCTGCCGCATCTGTACTCACTAAAGGATTACCGGTGCCACCTGCAAAAATAACAATACGTTTTTTTATTAAATAATCAATCGCTTTGTGCCGTTCAAAAGGTTTAATAAAATTACCGATCGGAAACGCAGACATAATACGCGCTGAAATTTGTTGACGTTCTAATTGATCGCGCAACAATAAAGCATTAATAACAGTAGCCAGCATGCCGATTTGATCGGCAGTAATACGATTAATACCTAAATGCGTGCATTGATTGCCACGCAGTACATTACCGCCGCCCAATACTAAACCAACCTCAACACCGAGTTGCGTGATCCTTATTAAATCATGAGTAAAATTAGATAAAACATCCGTGCATAGAGCCTTTTGATCGCCGAATATTTCACCACTGAGTTTGATTAAAATACGCCGATAAACTAAAGAGACTGAATCCATATATAAACGTCGTGTACAAGCAATTTAATATTTTTCTAATTCCTTCCGCACGACATCTGAAAAGTTCTCATGTTGCTTCTCAATGCCTTCTCCACGCATAAAGCGAGTAAAACTGATAACACGCGCGTTGTTTTTTTGCAATAATTGTGAAACCGTGATACTTGAATCTTTAATAAAAGGCTGTCCTAATAGAGTGATCTGATTCAAAAATTTATCAATGCGACCCGTGACGATTCGTTCAACAATTTCTTGCGGTTTCCCGCTGGTTTCTACTTGAGCAGAAAAAATTTCTCGTTCACGAGCAATAACCTCTTCTGGAACGTCTTCACGTGTAATAGATAATGGATTATTTGCTACAATTTGTAACGCTAGATCCTTAGCCAGAGCAAGATCGCCTGCACTGATTTGAACAATAACACCAATCTTGTCCATATAAACATAATGCCCAAGAATAGTATTTGTTTTTTCCACACGAATAAGACGACGTATTTGAATATTTTCGCCCAATTGCACAACCAAAACTTTACAATAGTCTGCAACAGTTTGTTCTGCTGAATAGATAGTTGATAATAATGCGACCGTATCATTTATCTTATTATGCAGTATGCGCTGTAATAGCTCACGTACAAAAGTTCGAAACAAATCTGAACGAGCAACAAAATCAGTCTGGCAGTTGACCTCAACCATAGCGACAGAAGTTTCATCCTCATGCGTGGCAATCAAACCCTCTGCAGCGGTACATCCTTGTTTGCGTTCTGCAATAATTTGACCGCGCTCTTGTAATAATCGAATAGCCGCATCTAAATCGCCATTTGCTTTAACCAAAGCATTTTTGCAAGCCACGATAGCAGCACCGGTACGTTGCCGCAATTCACTGACTAATTTCATTGTTATTGTCGTCATACTTACTCCTGCTCTGCTGATACATCAGTGGATATTGATTCAGCAGAAAGTGAATCACGTGCAATAGCTAATTCACGATCTGCATGATGCTCACGCGCCGCCAAGATTGTATCAGCAAAAAGACGCGCATATAACTCAATCGCTGTGGTCGCATCATCATTCCCTGGGATCATATAATCGATGCCTGCTTGTGAATGATTGGTATCGACAATGCCGACGATTGGAATCTTTAATTTTTTCGCTTCTGTTACTGCAATATATTCATAACCTACATCAATAATAAACAAAGCGTCGGGCAACCCTCCCATGTCTTTAATGCCACCGATATCGCGTTCAAGCTTATCTTTTTGTCTTTGTAAATTGAGCGCTTCTTTTTTTGTTAATTGATCAAAACTGCCATCTTGACTTTTGCTAATAAGATCTTTGTAACGTTTTACAGATTGACGAATATTTCGATAATTGGTTAACGTCCCACCACGCCAACGATGATCGACATAAGGCATATTACAACGTATCGCTTCTTGTTTTATGGCTTGTTGAGCAGAACGCTTAGTTCCAACAAATAAAATTTTGCTACCGGGTCTTTCCGCAATTTTGCTAACGAAATCGAGTGCTGCATTTAGAAAATCTATCGTCATGTCTAAGTTAATAATACTGACACCGTAACGCACACCGTAAATATAAGGCGCCATCTTAGGTTCTTTATAGCGTGTACGATGTCCAAAATGCACGCGTGCTTCGAACAATTGCTTTATTGTTGACATTAACTTTTATACTCCTGAACTTGGGTTACGCCTCCACCGATTCGTATTCAAAGACCATCAAAAAAACTTTAATCTAGGTTCTAATGATTACATCAGATTAAAATAGATGTCTACCCGATAGCCACCCTTGAAAACGTAAAGCAACCGGTGTGTGAAATTTATGCCGAAATCTGCCGTTATGGCCTATAGCGACGAGCCCTTTTATAACATAAAATGACAGGTTGATCCACCATCACATCGACAAAGGAAATCCGTATGAAATACGTTTTGGTTCTTTTTTATAGTCGTTACGGCTCGGTCGCTACCATGGCACAGCATATCGCTCGAGGAGTCGAAGAGGTTCAGACGATTGAAGCGCGCGTTCGAACAGTACCTAATGTTTCTGCAGTCTGTGAAAGCACTGAACCTAGCATTCCCAATGCAGGACCGCCTTATGTTGATATAGAAGATGTTCGCAATTGCTCTGGCCTTATTTTAGGAAGTCCTACTCGATTTGGTAATATGGCAGCATCACTGAAATATTTTATCGATAGCTTAAGTTCTCTATGGTTGTCCGGCGCTTTAGTAAACAAACCCGCCGCTGTATTTTCTTCAACATCCAGTTTACATGGTGGACAAGAAACCACTTTATTATCAATGGCTCTGCCACTCTTACATCACGGCGCTATTTTTGTTGGCTTACCTTACACTGAAATTGATCTTACAACGACACAAACAGGCGGCACACCGTACGGTGCAACTCATTATGCAGGCCCAGATAATAGAAATCCCATTTCAGACGAAGAGCAGCGTTTATGTCGTGCATTAGGAAAACGTGTTGGAGAGATTACTTGTCTTCTTTCTCAGCAAGCGTCAAAATAATTTGGATTGAAACTAGCTTAAGTAGGCGGGTGATAATCAGAACTTGTCGAGCTTAAATGCGATGTATCCTCCGATGCAAATGTGGATAGTTCGGGTTTGAAAAAATTTGTCTTTTTATTATTGTCGCTACCGATAACGCTAATAACTTCGCTCGGCGTTTTTGGTTTTTCTATTAATAATTTCACTATCTCTTCTATTTCGAACTCTAAAAAAACCAGTTTAGCTACATTATCTTTATCATTAGAGTCTTTAAAGTTTTTAACTGCTTCAATAAGAAAATTTATATAATCAGTCAAATTAAAAGAATGAGCATTTTCTAAAATGATAGTTTCGTAGGGACATAGTACTGTCTCTGTTCCCGTTTGCATACTCGTTTTATACTCGACCATATAATATTCTCCCTGTGATAAAATAGGTTTAATGTTTTTATTTGAAAGAAGTTTTGATAACTCTTCCAAAACATAAATACCATCGTCTATGTAATAATTAAAAGTTTTATATTTTCCTGCATAATTCAAAAATTGATACAAGTTATCCATAAGTACCGGGAGATTTTTCTTACGATCAGACGAAAGCAAATTCATATTCAGTATTTTTTTTGCCATTTCTTCTTGCGTTTCCGTCTGTAAACTCGGCGCACTGGGCATAATTACATAAAATTGCTCTTGATTAAAAACAACATGACCAGAGAACGTTTCTCTTGACAAAGAATTGGGTAAAAAATTTGCTATATTATCCATCTGATTTTTGTTATTTGGATTGACGTAAACAAAAGAATCAGATTTAAACTCAGAATCGGTTAGATCGAACGCTTCTACTATTTCTGTTAATGGTTTTTCTGAATAAATACTCTTTAATATGCGGTAAAGATGGCTTCCAGAACAATCTCTTATAGCCTGTATAATGTCTGGATTGGAATCTTGCGGTTGAAGTAGAAGCTCTGCTAAATCTGTGAACAGAAAACCATTTAAAGAAACTTTAATAGATACCTTTCGGTTTTCATCTGCAAATCGTTTTTCAACTTTAAGTGCAAGATTATGTACATGCTTTAGTAGATTCAATAGATAATAAGCTAGCCACGACTCTATAATTTCAGAACAAAAGTTTCCTCTATCAATACACATATTCGTTCTATTCGAATAACTAGAAATCTCGATAAAGAATTCTTCAACGTCTGTATTTGAAGAGATTTTTTTATACAATTGTTCATCCAAAAACACCATGATCATTGATTCTTCAGCAATCTCGTGGCTTTGCGATGCTAGTAAACGAAAGCAACCATCACAATCTAGGTGTAGTTTGAAAATAATAATAGGGGGCGTGATAACAGGAGGCATGAGTTTTCTTCTAATTGTTTATAAATGCCAGGCAAATTGAATGACTCGACAATTCAGTGGATCTTACTCTGAGGTTCGAGTGATTATTATTTAATCCAATCTTTTTTTCAATATGCAAACAAGGGATGCGATAAAATTCTAAGTTTAAAGCACCCATGTGAGGATGGCATAATGAGCGATACTTACCTAGAAGATTTTGGTTTAAATCTAGAAGATTTGAAAACAAAGCTAAAAGAATTATATGGCGAAGATCCTTGCTATTTCATAGAAAAATTATTCGGCTTTACCTATCAGGCAGGTTTTATTGCTCAGAAACAGTTAAAACAAATCATAGAAAAATTGGATGAATTTTACGGTCAAAACCTAAATAATACCCCGGGCTCTTCTCGACGAAAAATGGCCTGGGATAATTTAATAAAATTAACGACGCCACCGAAGGATTCGACGAAACCATGGTTAGATCACAAACAGTTAGAGTCTCTAACCGAGATGAAAAAAAAATTAGAGGCAATTTACTTTCAGATTTATTTTTCAAAAACAATCAGTGAAAAAGATAAAGTTAATATTCTCGCTGTTCTTATTGAAAACGAAGAGCTGGAACAATGCGCAGCAGGTATCAACGTTTATTTGCCATTGTATCTTAATCGTATGTCTAGCGATCCCATTCGATCAACGACAAGGGAAATTATATTAACTCAAATTAGTCAGATAAATAGCAAGTATAGACCTGAGATCGAGTTTCTATACAACGGCTCGACGGTTTATCCAACCAATGCTCTATTTAACAGTGTTGCTAAAACATACGGTATCCAAGAACAATCTGAACAAACTGTACCGATGCACAAATCGTTATATAAAGCATTCAAGAAAAAATTAAATCAAATAGACTTTTTTTGGAGGCTTATAGACGAGTTATGTGAGCAAGCAAAAACAAAATTTCCAAGCGATATAGAAGCGTCAGAGAATCTAGGTGAAGCGAATGAAGGTCTCATTTTTCTAAATCGAATTGGAAAAGATTTAGAGCTTGCAGACCCTTCTATTGAGTTCGATCTGTATCGTTTTTATCATGGTGACAATCTAGATCAGGATGAAGAAAATATAAAATCATTTTCTATCAGAAAAGATTACCTCGCCACTTTAAAAGAAACGATTACCAAAAGACTCTTATTTGGAAATTCAGACTTTTTAAAACACAGTCACTTTTTAATTTTTCATTCTCTTACTTTTAGTGATCTAAGCGCATTAGCGCGTGCCTTTCTTATGCCTCATGAAGAAAGCAGAGAAAGCTTAATAAAGGAATACATGAGTTCATCAAGCGATGAAGACATTCTAAATGCCCTCAATCTTGTCACTGTGTCCAATCGTTTAGAGCTTCTTAAGTGCTCTGGATATTTGTTTGAAAACTATAAGACAGGTCAGTTCGATCAAGCTTTTCTCATGGCCTATCAAAATGCCGTTCAATCTATTGATGAAACATCGTTGAATGATTTTGTCATTCTTCAGAAAGCAGTGATCGATTTTCTAAACTTAAGCTTTTCTTATTTAACAGAAAGTAAAAAGATAAAAGATTTTTTAGAAAATAAAGAAGCCGATGATCGCATTAAAGTATTGAAAGGATTAACTCGTGATCTCACTAAACTCCATCAAATTTACCTAAAATCAGGTGTCACCGAAACGCTCAATCTGTTTAAAGAAAAACTAAAAAAAGCTGTGGACGCAACCCAAATCTCGCATGAAAAATCAGGGAAGGTAGCAAAATTTTTTTATAGAAAACTTTCACCAACTGAAAGTCGTTTAGTTAAAGCTCTGACTTTATTCATTGCGGTAATCGACGAGTGTTTAAAAAATAAAAATATAGAATCATCTAAATCATCGAATGAATTCATAGCAGGTCCTTCTAGAAAATATTGAGAAACAGGCATCCATAGCCTTAGATCTCATAGTTGCGTTCTACCTACTCAACTCTCTTAATTGATAGATATAACCTTCACTGTGATAATTACGGTACAATTTTTTAATCGTTTTAATTAATAAGGAAACATTATGCAAACATCAGCAATGTATCTCGATGATACTTATTTATTCAATAGCGAAGGGATAATAATAGGAGGAGGTATTGATGATAAAGGAAGGTATCTGTTGTTAACACAAACTATTTTTTATCCGCAGGGAGGAGGACAACCCTCTGATCAGGGTTTGCTAACAATTCAATCATCACAGAAGAATATTTTAATTTATTTTGTACGGCAGGTTACTGGAGAAATCCGCCACTATTACAATGAGGAGACAGAAATTAATTGGAATAATCAATTACGTTGCGATTTAAGCATTGAACCTGAACGCAGATTACTAAATGCACGTTATCATACAGCGGCGCACTTATTGAGTAATATTATTGAATGTTGTTATGCGCAAGTACAAGCAGTTAAAGGACATTCGTTTCCGAGTGAAGCCTATGTTGAATTTAAAAATAATACTAAGGAGATGATTGATCTCGAGTTAATTGAAAGAAAGCTTGATCAAGCTATTTCTTCTGATTTAAGAACAAAGGTTTTCGAGGATAAAGAGCTAATAGGAAGCAAAGGATTGCGTAGGATACAGATCGGCAAATACATTGAAATACCCTGCGGAGGCACACACGTTGGGAGCACAAGAGAGATAGTGTCAATCGAGTTAAGGGAGATAAGGAGCAGAGGCGAAGTAACGAAGGTAAGTTACGTTTTGGTGCAGTAGAGATAATAACGAGTAAAGAAAGGGACCTGGCGATGACCTACTTTAACATGGGAGAGACCCACACGATCATCGGCGCGGAATTGTTTCACGGTTGAGTTCGGGATGGGATCAGGTGGGTCCAATTCGCTATAGTCGCCAGGTAAATCAGTAAAAAATCAGTATGCTACACAAAATAGCCAATGGAGTTCTTAAGCTAAGCCTCACGGTCAATTAGTATGGGTTAGCTCAACGTATTACTACGCTTACACACCCCACCTATCTACGTTGTCGTCTACAACAAACCTTTAGGAGGATATCACTCCCCAGGGAGATCTCATCTTGAGGAAGGCTTCCCGCTTATATGCTTTCAGCGGTTATCCCGTCGGTACGTAGCTACCCGGCAATGCTTCAGGCGAAACAACCGGAACACCAGCGGTACCTCCACGCCGGTCCTCTCGTACTAGGCGCAGCCCCTCTCAAATCTCCAACGCCCACGGCAGATAGGGACCGAACTGTCTCACGACGTTCTGAACCCAGCTCGCGTACCACTTTAAATGGCGAACAGCCATACCCTTGGGACCTGCTTCAGCCCCAGGATGTGATGAGCCGACATCGAGGTGCCAAACACCGCCGTCGATGTGAACTCTTGGGCGGTATCAGCCTGTTATCCCCGGCGTACCTTTTATTCGTTGAGCGATGGCCCTTCCATTCAGAACCACCGGATCACTATGACCTGCTTTCGCATCTGCTCGACCTGTTTGTCTCGCAGTTAAGCACCCTTTTGCCATTGCACTCAGTGCGCGATGTCCGACCGCGCTGAGGGTACCTTCGCGCTCCTCCGTTACTCTTTCGGAGGAGACCGCCCCAGTCAAACTACCCACCATACACTGTCCCGGAACCCGTTTAGGGCCCTCGGTTAGAACTCCAAACCCAATAGGGTGGTATTTCAACGTCGGCTCCTGCGTATCTTACAACACGCACTCCTCGCCTCCCACCTATCCTA
>JABDAQ010000008.1:0-15000 GCA_013289115.1 Gammaproteobacteria bacterium | reverse complement strand
TCTAAAGAAATGCTTAAATCAAACGGTCATTTTTTGATAAAAATCTTTCAAGGCAGTGGCAGCGACCTGTATATTAAACAAGTAAGACAGTTATTCAAGCAGATAAACATTTATAAACCGACCGCTTCACGTGCTCAATCTTCCGAAGTGTATCTTTTAGCACAAAACTACTTAAAATAGTTTAAAATAGAGTTAAATCTGACCAGGGTGCGTTAAGAACACAGCCTGGTATATAATCCCAATTTTCCAATCGTATCCTCTAGGTTAGGGTGGTAATTCCGTTTGAACGATATTTTAAAAAACTTATTACTGTGGCTCATCATTGCTGTTGTTTTAATTTCAATATTCAATAATATTGAGCCACGCAACGCTGGCGTTGAACGCCTTACGTATTCCGAATTTCTACGCGATGTCCAGCAAGGCAATGTACAAACCGTCACAATCCAAAACAATCAAGTACTGCAAGGTACACTTCAGAACGATAAAAACTTCACCAGCTACATGCCCATCCCTGATCCGTATCTATTGCCAGAGCTCATCAAGAAAGGCGTCAATGTAAAAGGGGAACCACCGCAGCAAGAAAGTTTATTGATGCGTATCTTTATCAATTGGTTCCCTATGTTATTGCTCATTGCCGTATGGATATTTTTTATGCGACAAATGGGCGGTGGCTCAGGTAAAGGCGCCCTAACTTTTGGACGTTCACGTGCTCGGCAATTCACAGAAGATCAGATCAAAGTAACATTAGCGGATATCGCCGGTATCGATGAAGCGAAAGAAGAAGTCTCTGAACTGGTTGAATTCTTGAAAGATCCAGGAAAATTTCAAACTCTAGGTGGAAAAATGCCACGGGGTGTTTTATTAATTGGCCCTCCTGGTACGGGAAAAACTTTGTTAGCACGCGCCGTTGCAGGTGAAGCAGGTGTCCCATTTTATTCGATCTCAGGATCCGATTTTGTAGAAATGTTTGTCGGTGTAGGTGCCTCTCGAGTTCGCGACATGTTTGAGCAAGCAAAAAAACAGGCACCATGCATTATTTTTATCGATGAAATCGACGCAGTAGGACGTCATAGAGGTGCCGGTGTCGGCGGCGGTCATGATGAACGCGAACAAACCTTGAACCAACTTTTGGTAGAAATGGATGGCTTTGAAGGCAATGAAGGTGTCATTGTTATGGCAGCGACGAATCGCCCTGATGTACTCGACGCGGCTCTATTGCGTCCTGGTCGTTTTGACCGACAAGTCTTTGTTGGTCTGCCGGATATTCGTGGTCGTGAGCAAATTCTACGCGTGCATTTAAAAAAGATCTTATTTGCAAACAATATCAATCTAGTACTTATTGCACGCGGTACGCCTGGATTCTCCGGGGCTGATTTAGCCAATCTAGTCAATGAAGCCGCCTTATTGGCAGCACGTGCTAATAAAGCCCGAGTTGAATTAAGTGATTTAGAAAAAGCAAAAGATAAAGTGATGATGGGCGCAGAGCGCCGATCCATGGTCATGAGCGAAAAAGAGAAAAAACTCACGGCTTATCATGAAGCAGGTCATGCAATCGTGGGTCTTTCGTTACCGGAGCATGATCCAGTTTATAAAGTAACAATTATTCCGCGTGGCCGAGCATTAGGAGTTACCGTATTTTTACCAGAAGAAGATCGTTACAGCTATACAAAACAACGTTTAGAAGGACAAGTCGCTAGTTTATTTGGAGGTCGTATCGCTGAAGCTCTGATCTTTGGAATTGAACAAATCACAACAGGTGCTTCGAATGATCTACAGCGCGCCACTGAAATTGTACGCAATATGGTTACCAAATGGGGATTATCAAAACGCTTAGGGCCGTTAACGTATAACCAAGATAATGACACTTTGTTGTTAGGTCATCCTATGGCAGCCGGTTCAAAAGTATCGGATGCAACAACGCTGCTTATCGATGAAGAATGCCGCACGATTATTGATCGTATTTATCAATTGGCAGAAAGTATCTTGACTAAGAATATTGATAAATTACACCTCATGGCTGACGCTTTAGTTAAATATGAAACAATCGATTCCGATCAAATCAAACAAATCATGCAAGGCCAAATTCCTAACCCGCCGCACGATTGGCCTCTGGATGACAATCATCAAGAAACTTCAACTCAAGAACATAAAACAGAGGATATGCAGAAAACTACGGATAAAATACAAGATGGATCTACCGAAACTGGAACAGCCAGCGCAGGCGATACAACAACGCGTTCAGAATAACTTTATATTACGCTTTACTCTGTTTTAAGTTATGGAAAAACAATGAGCAAAAAATACTTTGGTACAGATGGTATTCGTGGCCGTGTTGGTGTCGCACCAATCACTGCTGAATTTGTTTTGAAGCTAGGTTGGGCTGTCGGTGTCATCTTAGCTAAAAAAGATAATCGCAATGTTTTGATCGGAAAAGATACGCGCATCTCAGGTTACATGTTGGAATCAGCATTAGAAGCAGGTTTATCTGCAGCAGGCGCGCACGTACATTTACTCGGTCCAATGCCCACACCCGGGATCGCCTATTTAACCAATACGCTACAAGCACAAGCAGGTATTGTCATCAGTGCTTCTCATAATCCCTACTACGATAATGGGATTAAATTATTTTCAGCACGTGGCATTAAGTTAAAAGAATCAGTAGAAAAAGCGATAGAAACGCAATTAGAACAAGCAATGATAACTGTTGCGCCGCATTGCTTAGGCAAAGCAACACGCATTACAAATGCGCAACGTACCTATATTGAATTTTGCAAAAGCACATGGCCTACTGCATTAAACTTGAACGGATTGAAAGTAGTCATCGACTGTGCCAATGGAGCCACTTATCATATTGCACCTCATGTATTCTCTGAACTCGGTGCAGATGTTGTAGCCATCGGTGTAGAACCTGATGGGTTAAATATCAATGAGTATGTGGGCGCAACTTACCTCAAACATTTAAAAGAGAGAGTATTAGCAGAAAACGCTGATCTAGGCATTGCTTTTGACGGCGATGGTGATCGTGTAATGATGATCGATCATACAGGTGAGCCCGTAGACGGCGATGATTTACTTTATATTCTTGCACGATCAGGATTAAAAACAGGCTGGATACACGGAGGTGTCGTCGGCACTGTGATGAGCAATTTAGGGCTTGAATTAGCATTGAACAAATTAGGCTTGAGTTTTTTACGGGCTCAAGTGGGCGATCGTTACGTCAATGAAGCGTTACAAGCTAAAGGCTGGCTATTGGGCGGCGAAACATCCGGGCATATTGTGCGACGCGATTTAACTACAACAGGTGATGGGATCGTGGCTGCTTTGCAAGTATTACTATCCTTAAAACTGCATAATAAAACTTTGCATGAATACAAATCGAGCTTAAAGAAATTTCCACAAATTTTATTAAACATTCAGAGCAAAACACCACGAATAAGCATGCAATCAGAAAAATTACAACGAGCAGTACAAGGTGCCGAACGAGCGCTAGCGAAACAAGGACGCATTTTAGTACGCCCTTCTGGTACCGAGCCTCTCATACGCATCATGGTAGAAAGCACAGATCTGATCCAAGCGGAACAGATTGCTAAAGATCTAGCTGAAATCGTGCAGAGCTTAAAACAATAAAAATGACGCTCACATTGAATTATTGCTAGGTCTTGCAAGAATTTGAGAACAGAGAACAGATTTTTCTTCCTGCTCTTCCTCAGATTTTTTATGTGTATTATTTCTATTGTGCAAAAATCCATACTGACTCCATCGCATATCAGATGCTTCAGCCTCTTTTTTTATTTTTTCTTCATAGGCTTCGACCTTTTCTGCAAACATTGTACTGTCGCGTATCTGTAACGCTAATGATGATGAAGAGCGTATTAATTTATAAAAATCGTCTTTATTGAGCCGGTTTATTTGATCTTGAAAATCGTTAACTATTCTCGAATGTAATGATACGTGAAACTTGATTATTAACTCACAAAATCGATCCGACCTCGTTACCTTTATTTTGTCTTGGAATCGATCGAGTATTTGAGTATCCTCTACCGCATCTGTTTTTAGAATGAATTTTAATAAGTCGTGCACAGCAGCGTCGTCAAACCCATCAATTTTAGTTGCAAACTGGTCAAATACTTTTTCTTGTGTGTCAAAAGGAAATCGGGTGACTAAGCAAATAAAATCTTGCGTTGTAAGATTCTCTATTTTTTCATGAAAAATGTTTAATACATCCTTAGATAGCGATGGATCAAAATTCCTTATCAATGCACAAAATTCTTCATCTTTAAGGCAGTCTATATTTTTTTCAAAAGACTGAAGTATTTTTTTATGTACTGAACTATGCAAATTTTGCGCGTATTGAAAGAAATGATTAGAATCCTTTATTTTATTCAGAAAAAATTCATATTCAAGAATTTTTTCTTGTAATTTAGGCTTCAATTTTCCTATTAAATTACACAACTCGTTCGCATTGAATGTATTTATTCTTTCTTGAAATTCTTGAAGATTAGCTGGCGTTAACGCTTCAATCAGTAAATCAAATCTTTGCTTGGTATCTATTTCTTTTTTCTTTGGCAAATCTGCAACAAATTTTTGCAACGAAGAAATTTTTCTACTTAGTATTATTTTTTGTTCAAGATCGGCACGTTGTTCAGGCATGAAAGCCTCAACCATTTGAGTGACTTGATCAGTAGTCATCAACTGCATTCTTTCTACAAAAATAGCAGGGAAAATAATTTTTATTTCGTCAGGTGAATAATAAAACAACAAATAAAAATCATTCGCATGCAACTCATCTATTTCATCTTTAAATGTATGAAGATTAGTTTTAATCTCTTCATTATTCATGGTTTTTTTGTCTATAACCATCTCACAAAATTTTTCTAAAAATACTTCAAATTCCTTATTTTTTTTATGAGCTTCATCAATCTTAAGTTTGCTTAAGAATTTTTCATTATGTTTTAAGGCTTTATCTAAAACATAACCGACTCTTTTAGCTGCCTCTTCTATGGATAAGTGAGAAAGTCCTAGATTAAGAATAAGGTTGTTAATCACATCAACATCAAAATGCATGAGGTCATAGCAATCATGCTTTAATGCGCGCGTATGAGCGTGATTAACCCGACTGGCGTGCTTGCCTACTGTAATAGCATACGATGATGATTCATCTCTTCTAGTATCTGTAAAAAGAAAACGGTTTTTTTGCTGTATGTCTATTTGACCGATTTCGAGCAAAGGTTCTAGGTTGAATTCATCTGCATTGTATTTAATAATGCCTGATTTTAACACACAGGTAACCAATACATAGGGAGAATTATTTTTTAAAAATTCTGTGTGCAAATTGCTAACTATTTTATGAAATACGTGATCTTGATTTATCTTGCTCAACTGCTCTATTTGAGTGTCACCTCCTACAGTACTCACGTGAAAAATTGTATTAGATAAAAATATAGAGTCAGTGAACTCTAGACCGTTTCTGTCACACTGATCAAGGCAACCAAATTTTTTCAATGCGGAATCTCTAATTATTTCTAAGCATTGCTTTTCAGGATTAACTCTAAAACCCAATCTCACTAGAAAAAGATCATCAGAGTTTTCTTCATGTGCATATGTACTAAAATTTTTTACATATTTACAATCAGCCTCACCGGTCATATTATGATTCTTGAGCACACTGACATGATTGTTTAAGGTATATTGAGTAGCCTGAGTGTTCAGATTGTTAGAAAAACTATGTATATACTTCAACACGAAATCTTCTAAGCTTAGTTTTTCACCATCGTGTTCTACGATCCAACTAGAAAAATGAGGTTGACTTAAGGAAATTGTTTTAATAACAGCGGGAGAACTTTGCACTCCATCGCAATATTTAGGTCCAATTGAATCATCAATAAAATTTTCAATCTCATTTAATTGCAAAACCTGCACTGTATTAGACTTATTATTTTCATGGATCTGAGCGATTATTTGTTCTTCATGTTGCCTATAGTCTTTCAAGCAATCATATTCTCCAATTAATTTCCAATCCTGAGTTAATTTTTCCTGTAACGCTTGTTTGTTATCAGCATAATTTTTTAATTCTGTCAAAAAGCCAATCATTCCTAAGATGTTTTTTCTAGGAGAGCAACTATGTAAATAAGCACGCGCTGGCGTAGGATACTCATGAATAAATTCGATCATAGCCTTGAGATCGGTCTGTAACGCAATTTCAGCATTTTTTCCATTAGATTGAATATAATGATCCAGCAACGGGATCACTTCCCCGACCAATATAAATCTTTGTTTTAATAAATAGTTTACCGAATCTTCAAGGCTAGAGGATATGAATGTCACTGCTCGATCTAAATTGCTTACACAGACTTTCCATGCAGAAACACAGGCAATAACTGCTTCTTGAATTTCATGCACGCATGCCCTAGTTCGTGGATTATTCAGTAACAACTTCCCATTATTTTCGTCCGCCGTGTAGAAGAACTGCCTGAATAAATACAACATAACATGCTGTGAAGAATTATTGTCCCGTACAATATCGAGACCTAAAATAATATTCTGAATAGTAATTAAACTATCTTCGATGTATTGATAGTTTGACTTATCCCTTTTTGCATAGACTGATAAGCGTTGTTTTATCTCTTCGCGTTCATCCTGTTGTGATAAAGCTAATTCTATTAATTGACATTTCTCGTCTAAAGTAAGCAAGCTGCCATCTGGCGTATCGAATGGAGAAAAATCTCCGCCATCAAATTGAAAATACTGTTCAACCGATCGCTGAATACTTTGTTTGATGATATCTTCTTTTTCTTTTGGCATAAAAAACCTTGTTCTTAAGATGAATAGAGCTAAGTTCTGTAAACTAATTTAAATCGCTTGCCACAAAAGGCGATGGCGATCTTTAGGAGGGTAGAACAGCCACAGTGTTGTGCTTCTCGATCATACGCCTTCTCTTCGATTTGTTTTAACGCAGCTTGAGCGGCTGTTTCCAAGAGCGCTTCAATTGTTTCTAATGTATCCATCTTTGATACACTCACGCGTTTGAATTCCATCAACAAGCTTGGTTTCTTCGGATCCTTCGATAGAATGAAATAATCATACCGCCCGTAGCCGCTTTCTTTATTTGATTTTAATTCATACGCCGGATGCGATTGTAAATGTGCCGTCAGTCCTGTCATGAATCCATGATAAAACGCTTCCGGATTCTGGCTTAAATCATGTACGCTGATCGTATTCTCTAATAAAAATCGAAAGGATTCTTCAAACGCAGGAATATCTCCTTGTAATAATTCCTCTAAAAATTGATTGTGGCTTATTTGGTTTTGCCCGGCGACTAACCAATCTTGGATGAGCTCGCCATACAACCCGCGAATCTCAATGTTCGGAATGGCCAGCTGACACTGTGTGCCGTGCTCTGTGTAGTCTGTCGAAACTACTTTGAAATACCCGGCCATTAATAAAAAACTTAAAATGACGCCTTCATTTCTATTCGAAGTGTTTAAATCAGGAAATACGATCTGTTCATCGATAGAACAGTGAATCGTTTGCCCTTGTAAGAGACGCTCAAATACTTCTTGGTGAATTAATCCCGAACGATACAAACAGTCTTTCACTAAGCCATTGTCACTGGTGTTGAGCCAATACCGTTTTAACAACCCTTCGTTTTTAACACAGTTTAACAGCGACCAGGGATTGTAAATTATGTGTTGGCCTATTTGATAACCGTTGTACCAGTGACGAATGCCTTCCGTTTTCTCACTTAACCCCGCTTTGTCTAACAAGGTTTGAACCTCCGATTCAGTAAAACCAAAGTATTGACCGTACTTAGGATGGATCACGGAATACACTTCCAGATTATTTAATCCAGAAAATAAACTTTCTTTCGAAACCCGTAAAATTCCGGTTAAAACTGCTTTGAAACAATGCGGATTGTCTTTTAAAGCGGCTCCGAGAAAATTTCGAAATAACTCTACGATATCTGGATAGTAGTTATTTAAGTAACCTGATTGAATGGGCGTATCGTATTCGTCGATTAAAATAATCGGCGGTACTTTGTAATAATGGTATAGATGGCTACTGAGAGTCTTCAACGCGTAATTGATCACTTCGGGCGCTGCTCGCTTTTCAAGGATAGCCTGATAGTCTTGTTTCTCATCGAGGGCTAATTCACTCTGTGTGAGCAGGTAGCGATGTTCCCTATAACTAAAGGCAATCAATTGACAGAAATTTTTATAGGTTTCTTCAAAGGTACGAAATTTCAGGTCTTTGAACGTTAAAAAAATAACGGGATATTTGCCTTGATGTTGGCGTATTTCCTCCGAAGCGTGTTGAATGTTTAATCCCTTAAATAGGGTTTCTGTCTCTTGACCGTCTACCTCTTTCGCAAAATAATAACGCAGCATCGACAAATTCAGCGTCTTGCCAAATCGACGTGGGCGTGTGATGAGAATAATGTCGGCAGAATCCTCAAGTAGTTCTTGAATAAAAAGACTTTTATCTACAAAATAATTTTTTTTTCGGATTAAAAGGCCAAAGTCACTTTGGCCAATGGGCATTCGCAATGTTGTCATAAGTTAAATTCTTTAGGAAAGAAGTGGTAAAAAATTTCTAATCCACTGAAAATGCAATAGAACAGTCCATACTATCCTCACTATAAGTATCGTCATCCGAAAATCCAAAAAATCCAGAACGAGAACAAGATGATGACGTTAATATAGTTTCAGAATTCGATTCTTCACTCAAATCCTCTACTTGTTTTTTATCATTCGTATATTCTAAATCTTCCCACAATTCAGATAATGGCTTTTTTATGTAGTCGATCTCGCGCTTAATAGATAAGGCCCAATCGAGACGGTATTGCAACTCAGATAGAGTTATTTCAAGATTCTCCGCGCTGGTATTACTCATACAGTTCAAGAATTCAATAAAGCTACCAGTCTCAGTAATATAATCTTCACAATGATCATCCATCTCATAAAGCTTTTCTAGTAATTCATCTACCAAGCAAAAAGTGATCTCTGTAGTTACATTATTCCAATAGCCTTCTACGATATTTAAGCAATCTTTGACAATATTATTATGCTGTCCCGGCAAACAACTCTTAATAATCCATTCTCTTATAGCAACTTGAGTTGCGTTTAATTCTTCTTTATCATACTTGACCTTACTATCGAAAAAATCATTATACTTATTGTCAAAATAGCTTGTTTTATCTTCATTATCACTGTCTTCATTTCGCAATTCTATCGACTCATTAGATAATTCGTGTACTTGATTGACACATGTCCGACGACGATATTTCCGACGATTTTCTGCATACCACTTCATAACGATTTTAAAGTCTTCATCATTCAAGTGCTTGTTTTGCATTGTTCCTTTACTTAAACGAAACATCGAATCGTATAAAGTGGCTCTACTAACTTCTTTATTAATAATATTGCGCTCATTAAACTCAATAACCAGTTCAGGAATTGAATTAATTTTAGCACCCTGCTTTTTTATAATTCCTGCATATCCTTGAACAAGTTTTCTCGTTTCTTCCTCTGAGTATTTTGCGACTTGCTTCTGACTTCCTTGGTTTGGTTTTTTATTTAGCTTTAATTTTTTCCAGTTGTTTACTGCATTTACAGAAGCCCCTGCTATTTCACAAACGACCGATCTCGGCACAAACCCTTCTACTTTCTCTAAATCCTTCAATACCCGAAGCTTTTCTTCCTTTTGACTATATGTATATCGACGTCTCTGCTCAAATTTATCGGTTAGTTTTTTTATACAGGCGATCTGCTTCTGAAAAGATAATACCCATGTTGTGAAGTTGTCGTTATTCCCACTTCCAATAACCTCACCAATATAAGTTTGACAATGACTGTTCATCTCATTAATCTTTTTTACTAAGCTTCTTATCAAGTCATAAAGAATTATTCGCTTAGTTCCAATCTCGCCCGCTATGGCATCATAAGTTATATTATTTTGATGCTTTTCTAAGCTACTTAAGCACTTATTTAAAATAGAATGCTTACCTGATGGATAACAACTCGTGATAATCCATTCTCTAAAGGCGTTTGTTTTTACATCTATGTTATTCTTACAAAAATTAGTATATTTCTCATCTAAATACTCTTTTGCATTCACATGCTTCCTATTAGAAATACCCTGCTTATTTGCCCACGTTAAAAGAGCCTGAGGCATTTCATCAGATCCATTATTTCCACATTTTCTTTCCTTATTTACCCAACACCAAAAATTGTTGGACTTAAATGCACTCATGGCAGGACACTGCGCATGAAGCATTTGAATCAATTTTGGCACTGAATCAATCGATAGCGATAACGCTTCATCGTCTATGATTTCTACTAATTGATTACAAATGGCTTTCTTTTTATTCAATAAGTAGACGCTTCTTATATTTTTTATAGGCCTAACCTCTTTTTTATTCCATGCCAAGAGACCACTTAAGCACTTATCTCTTTGATTTATTGCTTTTTTTTCCTCTGTTTTTATTTCTTTTCTAATCCACGTGTACAAAGTTTTATAATTCTTCCCAACTAAGTCGGCTAATGCGCTTATTGAGATGTTCGGGTTTTCTTTAATCAACCTCGAACATTGCTTGAGAGTATTGTATATTTGTTTGCGTGAATAAGACGCACGTTTCATCTTTTTTGTATTACTTTTCGGCATGCAACACCTTCTTATTAGTTTTTATAAATTGTATCGCTTCGTATTATTATTAGAGAAATAAAGCGTTTATTCGCACAACGCTATACAATCGTTTCATAATGATCTGCCACGTAAGATTCTAGAATTTGCGTAAATTCCGTAAAAATATTTTCAGCACGCAAAGTTGCAATTTTACGTCCATCAGCAAACACAGGCGCTATTGGGTTTTCACCATTGCCTGGCAAACTAATGCCGATGTTTGCGTGCTTACTTTCACCGGGTCCATTCACAACACAACCCATAACTGCTAATGATAAAGTTTCAACACCGCGATAACATTTTTTCCAATACGGCATACGTTGATCAATGTAAAGACGAATTTGACTTGCCAAACTTTGAAAATAGGTGCTCGTAGTACGCCCACAACCAGGGCAGGCAGAAATAGTAGGCGTAAAAGCAACAAAACCTAAGGCTTGTAAAATATGTTGGCATACTTTAACTTCGCGCGTTCTATCAGCACCCGGATCAGGGGTTAAAGAACAACGGATCGTATCACCTATGCCTTCTTGCAATAAAATAGATAAAGCGGCTGTTGTTGCAATAATGCAGGCGTCACCCATTCCGGCTTCTGTTAAACCAAGATGGATTGGATAACGGCATCGTTCTGCTAAACTACGATGAATCGCGATCAATTCCTGAACTTGACTTACCTTACATGATAAAACAATACGGTTCTCAGGCAATCCAAGTTTCTGCGCTAAATCAGCGCTCAATAACGCTGATTGGATCAGCGCTTCACGCAGTATAATCTGCGCTGGCTTTGGATCAGAAGCGCTTGCATTCTTATCCATTAATTGCGTTAATAAATCCTGATCGAGACTGCCCCAATTCACACCGATACGTACTGCTTTATTAAAACGCAACGCGATTTCGATTAAGGTTGAAAAATTAACATCTCGCTTCGTCCCATACCCTACATTACCAGGATTAATACGATATTTATCCAAAGCCTCTGCGCAATCTGGATATAGGCTCAGCAAGCGATGACCGTTATAATGAAAGTCTCCAACTAATGGCACCTGACAGTTTGCAGCACGCACACGATCACGAATAAAGGGCACAGCTGCCGCAGCTTTCTCAGTGTTTACCGTCATACGCACTAAACCTGAACCGGCCGTTGCAAGTTGGATGATTTGCTGCGCTGTTTTATCACAATCTTCAGTATCAGTATTCGTCATCGACTGAACAACAACCGGAGCGTGTCCGCCTATTAAGATAGATCCAACCTGCACAGAAATACTTTTACGACGCGTAATTTTATTTTGCTCAAGCATAAATCACCCTAAATGCAGCGCTAAAAAGTAGATGCAAATCACAAACGCCTTAGGTATACTTGGACAGGAATTTATCAGTTCCCTCTCTAAAAGGAAAGCGTTTTAGGAACGTCAATGACAGGAAATAAGTTAAATAAAATGAAGGAGTCTAATTGCTTATGAGCACACAACTAAAGACCTTGGATATTGCACTACCTATAAACGGTTTAGAAGCTTATCTAGCACGTGTAAAACAAATCCCTGTATTAACAGCGCAAGAAGAACGACAATTAGCGGAGCGTCATTGTCAGGCACACGATCTGGCAGCGGCTCAAAAATTAGTGCTCAGCAATCTGCGCTTTGTTGTACATATTGCGCAAGGTTATTTAGGTTATGGTCTCCCACTGCCTGACTTAATTCAAGAAGGAAACGTCGGTTTAATGAAAGCAGTCAAGCGTTTTGATCCAGCCGTCGGTGTGCGTCTTATTTCCTTTGCTGTACATTGGATCAAAGCAGAAATTCAAGAATTTATTTTACGTAATTTGCACATTGTTAAATTTGCTACAACAAAAGAAAAGCGTAAATTATTCTTTAATTTACGCAAATTAAAACGACGCTTAGGTTGGCTATCGCAGGGTGAAGTCAATACGATTGCTAAAGACTTGAATGTGAAAGCCAAGACAGTACGTGATATGGAATATCGTTTAGCTACACAAGACACGAGTGTCGATATCAGCGATGTGCCCGATGATCAGAAAAACGCCATGGCGAGAGCGGCGCTCAATCATTTTGAAGATCACCGTTATGATCCTGCACGATTATTAGAATCATCTGATTTTTCTGAATACAATCAAGATCATCTGTATAAAAATTTGAAATTATTAGATGAACGCAGCCGAAATATTATTATGCGACGTTGGTTGTCTAAACCGCATGCCACTTTACACACTCTGGCTAAGCATTACAAAATCTCACCCGAACGCATTCGTCAATTGGAACAAAATGCAATGAGACGATTACGTGTTGCAATTGAGGAAGCTGCATGAACAAATTACGTTGGTTAAAAAAATGCCTAGCAAGAAAACAACGAAAATTTACAAGCGGCATTGATGCATTTCTCATGTGTTTTGATCGTGAACATTATCAAAAATCATCCTCTCAACAAGCAGAAATAATGAATTATAAAAAGATTCATCAATCACGTGATCGAGCGCACAATATAGACAACGTTACCGAACCCTCTTCTTTATGGTCTAGTTTTAATTGATCTTTATGTTTTTAGAAATAGAATTGAAACTTGCTATCATCCCAAGCGATGTACCCCTGCTACATCAACATTATTATTTACTTGAACATACGAAAGGTCCTAGTAAACCGCAACATTTAATCAGCACGTATTTTGATAGCGACGATCAATGTCTATGGAAAGAAGGTTTATCCTTGCGTATACGTGAAGACAGTAAACACTACATTCAGACAGCAAAAACGACAGGCACGCGTGAAGGTGACTTGCATCGGCGTTACGAATGGGAACAAGATATCCCTACATTGATGCCGGACATTAAACAATTTAATGATAAGGAACTGTATCAAAAACTCGATACAATCATTGGTCATAAAGCGCTCATCGAGCTTTTTAGAACAGAAATATATCGTACGCAATGGGATATTTTAATAAACGATTCTAAAATTGAGTTGGTACTTGATCAAGGCTATGTAATAGCGGGCGCTGAGCGTATGCCATTGCACGAAATTGAATTAGAACTTAAATACGGTGATCCCAATGTACTCAATGTGTTTGCCTCGATTTTACGTGAAACCATACCCTTATCCGTTGAATCCTGTAGTAAAGCAGAGCGAGGTTACGCTCTATGCGCGCGACTTAAAAACAAAAGCACTTCATGTTATTAAATAAGAGAGCAACCGCTTATGTCTTATTTAACCAAACACGAGCGTTTCTCTTCTTACGTTGTACATCATAAAACAACACGTATTGTGATCGAAGGCGTCACTGAAGCCGGAGAGACCTTTCGTCCGAGTGATTGGGCAGAACGTTTATGCGGTCGTCTTGCCAGTTTTGATCCAGGACGCATGACGTATTATTATTCTCCGAATTTATACCCAGAAGTTCATCATGAAACGCGCATCAAACGTTTAGTGCTTGATCTTACTTTAAAAAAAACGAATCCTGATATTTATGAAGCTATTTTAAGCTTTGCGGGTGAACATAAATTAAAAATTCATGAGGAATAAGATCCTTAAATGATAAGAAATCAGATTATAAAAATTAAAAAGAGATCTGAATGAAAACAAATAAAACGACCTACACGCAAGAAGAAAGGAAAAATAAGCTTAACAGCATTGTAAAAATAGTATTGGGCGATAATCCTCCTCTTTCAATTGACTGCTTAGCTAAACAGGTTGGCGTCAAGCAATCAATACTTAAAAGTTGGCTCCAGAAACTAAAAAAATCGAAAACAACTGGTAATTTTGATGCGAAGTATACTTGTATTTTAAAATGGAAAGAAAAAATTCTTATGCTAAGATATGCTCCTCCTATCACTCAAGAAAAAACAATAGAACAGACTATAAAACAAACAGAAGTGATTGTGGACATAATGTATCAACAAGCCACAGATCATAAATTTATACTTAAAACTTCAAATGAACTCGATATCAATAGCTTGAACGAAGCGTTGAATGAATTATCAGATCAATTAAGAGACAACAAAAACGAGGTTCTATCTCACTCTGAGAAAAAGTGCTCTGAACAAATTAAACTTATTTTTGCACTCACGCAATTTATACAAACCTTACTCCTTCAATGTTCATTAGAACAAGTCACAACATGCTTACCTGACATAAATAAAAGTGTTAATACACCATTGAATGATCTGATTGAAACACAGTTAAAAATGCATCAACCACACGTAAAAAACAACGATTTCTTTAAATTAGACAGCACTTCCAACCACGCATCATCATCCAATCAATTACCCAGTAAACGTGTGTAAATCGAAAAATATCATTATAACTCTTGTGAGTCATG
>JABDAQ010000007.1 GCA_013289115.1 Gammaproteobacteria bacterium | reverse complement strand
ACAAGGCCAAAAGGATAAAGCTTTATCCATTGCCAGAAATATGTTATCAGCTGGTTTAAATCGACAGATGATCCAGGATCTTACAGGTCTTTCTGCTCTAGAGTTGTCTCAATTAGATTGACAAAAAATAAAAAATTAAAAGCTTAACGTGCTGACACGTGGATTGGTGCAGGCTGATCAGGCAAATATAAAGGCCCCGATTGCCCACAGGCTGTTAGCAGCATACTAAGACTTAAATAAAATACACAACGCGTCATCGGTTAGCTTAATCTGGGATCTAGGTTGAATGGGTTTTTGTCCGTTGCAAAATCAATGCGCTCCTAGTATAAACTGATTTTCTTATTAAAAGTAAAAATCTGTTACTATGGCTGAATCTTTAACTTATTTTGAATTGGGCACACAAACACCGAAGGCAGTTATTATCTGTTTTCATGGTTTGGGTGCCAGCGCTCGTAAATTGGCTGATGCGATGATGCAATTGACTGCTCATCCTCATTTACGTTTTGTATTTCCAGATGCACCGATACGCCCAGTTACTGTGAATCAAGGATTGCCTATGCGTGCTTGGTATGATATTCGCGGATTTGGTTTCGATGCTTCGGAAGATGATATAGGACTTCGGTCCACGCATAGTTTGTTGGAACCGTTAGTACAGGATCAAATAAATCGCGGCATTACAGCGCAGCAGATTTTTTTAGCTGGATTTTCTCAAGGAGGGGCGTTGGCTTTATACAGCGGCTTGCGTTTCGCTCAGCGTTTGGCGGGTATTATCGCTTTATCTGGTTATTTACCAAGACCCATGCTCTTGGCTCGAGAAGCCAATAGTACAAATCGCCAAACACCTATTTTCATGGCGCACGGCTTGCATGATACAGTCTTATTGCCTGCTTTAGCTCGGTATTCTTATGAATGTTTGCAAGCGCTACATTATCCAGTTGAATTTTACACTTATCCTATGGATCACTGTGTTTGTAACCAAGAAGTGGATGATCTTATTACTTGGTTACATAAAGTTGTGCCTGAGCTTTAGTGCGTGATGTGTTGGTACGATAATGCATCTGCGTAATTTTTCGATCATTGCACATATTGATCACGGTAAATCTACTTTATCTGATTGTTTGATCACGCATTGTGGCGGTTTGACTCCACGCGAAATGTTGGAGCAAGTGTTGGATTCTATGGATCTGGAACGCGAACGTGGCATTACTATTAAGGCACAGAGCGTTACACTGTATTATCGCGCTTTGGATGGGCAAGATTATCAATTGAATTTTATCGACACGCCAGGTCACGTTGATTTTGCATACGAAGTATCACGATCACTCGCAGCCTGCGAAGGCGCTTTGCTTGTTGTCGATGCGGCACAAGGTGTAGAAGCGCAAACGGTTGCTGTATGTTATACCGCGATTGAGCAAAATCTAGAAGTATTACCTGTATTGAATAAGATCGATTTGCCGCAGGCTGATCCGCAACGCGTGATTCAAGAGATTGAAGAAATTATTGGTATTCCAGCTCAGGATGCTATTTTGGTCAGCGCTAAAAATAATATAGGTATCACTGAGCTATTGGAACGTTTAATTCAAGTCATTCCGCCTCCCAAAGGAGATTGCTCAGCGCCTCTAGCCGCCTTAATCATTGATTCTTGGTTTGATAGTTATTTAGGCGTTGTTTCTTTAGTACGTGTTAAAGAGGGTACGATTACAATAGGTGATAAGATTCAAATGATGTCGACAGGCCAGATATGGACGGTTGAATCGTTAGGCGTTTTCACACCTAAGCGTGTAACAAAGCAGCAATTATATGCGGGTGAAGTTGGTTTTCTTACAGCGGGCATTAAAGATATTCATGGCGCGCCTGTAGGTGATACAGTAACACATGCAGCTAGGCCTGCTTCTATTCCTTTGCCGGGATTTACAAAAGTAAATCCCAAGGTGTTTGCAGGACTGTTCCCAGTCAATGCGCAAGATTATGAGATTTTTCGTGAAGCTTTGGATAAATTGAGTCTGAACGATTCTTCATTATTTTATGAAGCAGAAACGTCTGAAGCTTTAGGCTTTGGGTTTCGTTGTGGATTTTTAGGTTTGCTGCATATGGAAATTGTGCAGGAACGCTTAGAGCGCGAGTATCATTTGGATTTGATTACAACAGCACCGACTGTGGTCTATGAAATTGTAACTTCAGCAGGGCAAACGATGTTGATCTCGAATCCAGCAAAATTACCTAAACCACAAGAGGTCACACAGATTCGTGAACCGATTGTATTAGCACATATTTTAGTACCTCAGGATTATTTAGGTTCTGTTTTGAGTTTATGTAATGAGCATAGAAGTGTACAGACCAACATGTTATATGTCGGTCAGCAGGTTTCTTTAAGTTATGAATTGCCAATGAATGAAGTTGTTTTAGATTTTTTTGATCGACTTAAATCTATAAGTCGCGGCTATGCTTCTCTCGATTATCATTGGATCCGTTTTCAAGCAGCTGACTTGATTCGATTGGATATTTTAATTAATGGAGAACGTGTAGACGCCTTAGCTTTATTGATGCATCGTTCACAAGCGCAAGCAAAAGCACGTAATCTGGTACAGCGTTTGCGAGAACTCATTCCGCGCCAAATGTTCGATGTTGCGATTCAAGCTGCAATAGGAGGTCATATTATTGCGCGTGAAACCGTAAAAGCCTTGCGTAAAAATGTGTTAGCAAAGTGCTATGGAGGAGATGTTACGCGTAAACGGAAACTTTTGGAAAAACAAAAAGCAGGTAAAAAGCGTATGAAACAACTCGGTAAAGTAGAAATACCACAAAGTGCTTTTCTTGCTATCTTACGTTCAGGAAAAAATTAATGTTTATTATGAATTTCGAAGCTCTGCTAACGGGCGCTACTTTGTTAGCAGGTCTGATCTATTTATTGGATATCTTGTTATGGGTGCGCTCGCGGCCTGAAGGTCAACAACCCTCTTTTTTTATTCACCATGCGCGTTCGTTTTTCCCTGTGTTGTTATTTGTTTTATTATTACGTTCTTTTGTTGTGGAACCATTTCGTATTCCATCAGGATCAGAAAAGCCTGAATTGTTGGTCGGTGATTTTATCATTGCTAATAAATTTATCTATGGTTTGCGTTTGCCCGTTGTGCATATTAAATTCATGTCTTTCAATGAACCAAAACATGGTGATGTGGCTGTTTTTCTTTGGCCCCATGATCCTTCTACGTATTTTATAAAACGTGTGATCGGTTTGCCAGGTGATCAGATTACGTATCATCATAAGATCTTATCGATCAATGGCCACAACATGCCACAATCTTTTCGTAGTTATGCGCAAGATGAGGATGAATCGCAGTTAGATTCTTGGCCCGTTGTGATGAATCAAGAGAATTTACTCGGAATTAAACATGATATTTATATTAATCCGCAACAGAGTGCTGATGATTTTTCTATCGTTGTGCCGCCGGGGGAATATTTTGTGATGGGCGATAATCGTGATAATAGCTACGACAGTCGCTACTGGGGATTTGTTCCGGAAAGAAATCTCGTCGGTAAAGCATTCAGAATATTTTTCAGCTGGAATCATGATACTGCTTGGCATGTACGCTGGCATAGATTGGGTAAAGCAATCCATTAATCGATTTTTATGAAGTCAGATCTCACCGTACTTGCTCAAAGTCTCGAATATCGCTTTAATGATATTCGTTTATTAGAGATGGCTTTGAATCATCGTAGTTTTCGTGGCTATAAAAATAATGAACGTTTAGAATTTTTAGGCGATGCCATACTTAATTTTGTCATTGCCTCTGCTTTATTTCGTAGAAATCCACGTACACGTGAAGGGCAACTCAGTCGTTTTCGTGCGCATTTAGTGTGCGGTGAAACACTCAGCTTATTAGCACAACATTTTAAATTAGGAATGTATTTACGCTTAGGCGCAGGCGAATTAAAAACAGGAGGCGCGCAACGTGATTCTATTTTGGCCGACGGCATGGAAGCAGTCGTTGCTGCGATCTATTTAGATGGAGGTATTGCGGCATGTGAGTCTTGTATTTTAAATTGGTATGCTGATAAATTAGCGATTTCGGGTAAACTACCTGATTTCAAAGATCCAAAAACACGTTTGCAAGAATATTTACAAGCGCGTAAATTATCTCTGCCGAACTATGTCATTCTTGCCGTTGAAGGAGCTGCACATCAGCAAATCTTTAAAGTGGCGTGTACGATCGACGGTGTGGATCAGCCCACCATGGGGCAGGGCAGTGGGCGACGGCGCGCAGAACAAGAAGCAGCACAACATATGTTACAGTATTTAAAGATATCGGATGAACCGTAATACTCACTGTGGTTATTGCGCTTTTATCAGCGTGCCGAATACCGGAAAGTCAACGTTGTTAAATGCTATTTTAGGTCAAAAGATCAGTATTACTTCGCATAAACCCCAGACAACACGTCACCGCATCACCGGCATTAAAACGACGGATACAGTGCAAACTATTTATGTGGATACACCGGGTTTGCATAAACAACAACGACAATGTTTAAATCGTTCCATGAACCGCGCTGCTTTGTATGCAATTGATATGGTAGATGTCATCGGATTTATCGTGGAAGCAGGTCGTTGGCGTGCTTCTGATCAAGCTGTTTTAGATCGGCTGCATGAATGTACTGTTCCGGTTATTCTTATTGTCAATAAAGTAGATCAACTTGCACAGCAAGCTGAATTAATTCCTTGGCTTGACACGTACGCACGTAAAATGGATTTTGCAGCGGTTGTGCCGATCTCCGCGTTGAAAAATACGAATGTATCCGCTTTGGAAGAGGTGATAGCGCAGCATTTACCCGAAGAAGATTTTCTGTATCCGCGAGAGCATAAAATTACGTATTTGAGCGATACATTTTTAGCCTCTGAGCTGATCCGCGAAAAATTGATGCGTAATCTTCATCAAGAATTACCTTATCATTTGACGGTAGAGATTGAAACATTCCAAAAAAAAGGAACGGTATTGCATATTTCTGCTGTGATTTGGGTCGAACGTCCTGGACAAAAAGCAATTGTCATTGGAAAAAAAGGCGCGCAGTTGAAACGTGTGGGCCAGGATGCACGTTTGGCGATGGAACGTTTATTTCAGTCGCGTGTTTTTTTAAATGTTTGGGTTAAAGTTAAAGCAGACTGGTCGAATGATGAAGCGAGTTTAATGCGTTTTGGTTATTTGGATTAATTAAGAAAGTTTTCGATATTTCATGTACGATTAAATTAATAATATAAAGAATTGAGTCAAAAGGATATGAACTCAAATGCTGATTTAGCTAGGCGCTGCCGTGAATTGATACGACAGGCTAAGTTAGGAACCATGCGTGTTGATTTTAGGGAAGATATTCTTCTTATTACGTTTGCTGACTTCTCACCGTATCAATCCTGTTTAGAGTTTTTACGTGAGCATGTCTTTGGGTCATCTGGGACAATACAAACCCATGAGTCGTGTCTGCAAATACAACTCACATCAGAGCAACATAAAGAACTAAAGGAACAGTATCAGATCTGGTCTGGATTTAAAGCAAACCGCGCTAATTATTTAATCAAAAATATTACTGTCAAAGTTTTAGATGAGGAAGGTGATTTAGATATGATACGTGATATTAAAGCGCTAAACTTTATAGAATCGATTACATTGCATCCAGCACGTCCTAAACAAGAGATGGCATTACGGTTTGATCGAAAAAAACGTTATACCGTGAAGGCAACGGGCGTGGAAGATCGTCAAACGCGCCAACCGCAATATACACCTGAACAAAAATACTGTTATTCAAAACCACAATCATTTAGTTTTATAAATAAGGGATTATATCCGCCTTTATTTAAATTCTTTCTTGACTCTATCGTTAAGGTAGGTGTTTGTATTGATATCAAGAATGTTTTATTTAATCGTATGTTTTTGGTTGATTTTGGTACTGTCAATCGTCCTTATGATTTCTCTTCGAAATACGACGCACTTAAATTTTGGGAAAATTTTGCTAACTTAGGTGAATCATCTATTTTGTTTTCTGATCTAGAGCGTTTTTCAACGGCTTTGTTCAAACTACAAATATGCTTAGAACGAAGAAAAGCGATAAAAAAGAATCTTAGAAAAACTTTAAACCACCGTCGTCGCGGACTCAGTAGATACAACGAAGTTTTAGCGCGTGCTCGCTGGGATACCGATGGCAGTAGTAAAGTTATCATTGAATGCTCTAATGGATGTTCTAATTTAGAATCGCGGCTTTATGCTCAAAAATTCTCGCAAATGCTCAGAGAAGCATTGATAGAGCGTTCGCGCGTTTTTGCAGATTTTCATACTCAAACAGATGAACGGATGTTTTATTCGTTTGATCCAGAAGATGAGATCCCGATCTTTTTTTATTATCCATCGAGTTACAATTACTTATTAAGCGGTTTACAGCCTTACGATGTTATTGATCAGGCGATTGATAAAGATATCAATTTTTATTCTTATGATATTAGAAAACGAACTGATTTAAATCAGCACGTTAACGATTTAAGTTCGTTGAACTATGATACGAAAGAGGATCGATTTAAAATAAACATTTTGTTAGCAAGCATACAAAACGTGGAATTTTTTGAAAAATCTGATTTTATCTGCGCGGTTGCTTATGCCATTGTGAATCAGCGTTTCGATTACTTAAATACATTGCTAGATAAAAGAAGACAGTTTTTTGTTACATTAGATTCGGATCTTACTAAATCCATGCAGGGGATTCAAAAGTTAAAAGATAAAATAGTAATGATTTCTAACGGTGTTCAGAATCCGCTTGATTTAGAAAAAATTGTAGAAAAAGAGTGGGAAGATTTTCAGAAATTTGAACAATTAGCGCAATTATTATTAGCAGTGTGTGAGAGATACAATAAATCTGTTAATAATTCAATGGTTAGATGTATACGTAAAAATTTTTCGACAAATAATAAGCGGGCTCGACTTGATCAACTTTCAACGCTTAAGCAGATTGTATGTAATGCTTATGAGAATTACGATCAACAGAATTTTTCTAAACTGCTAGACAAAGCAGCGCATTTGAGAGACACAGTGCAAAAACAACATGCGAGCCAGTTGAGCGCATTATTTTTTTCTACTGAGAGTGAATTCGTACGTCTGCTCAACTTGGCTATACAAGAGGTTGAGGATAAAAAAGAATCAAGCTTTCACAAGATGAGTTGCACCGTTTAGGTGAATCGAACAAAATAAGGCATACTATAAAGCTTTAAATTAAAACACTGAAATTATGTCTTCTACTGTCTTAAAAATGCCGATTGGCCAAAGTGATTTTCGCTTTCTGATTGAAGGGAAGTATTATTTTGTTGATAAGAGTCTGTTCATTCAAGAGATACTTGAAGATACTCAGATTATTCTCATCACACGTCCGCGTCGTTTTGGGAAGACCTTGAATCTTTCCATGCTTCATTATTTTTTTTCTCAAGAAGTAGACGAGCAGAGTACAGCGGGCTTATTCGAAGGGTTAAAGATTCAAGAAGCGCCGGAAGAGATACGTCAGCATCAAGGAAGATATCCGGTCATTTTTTTAACCTTCAAAGATTTAAAATGCACGCATTTTGAAGAGACGTATCAGGATTTTTGTCGATTAATTTCTTCATTGTATAAAGAACATCGCTATTTAATCCAATCTGAACAATTAGCACTGGATGAAAAAAAGGAATACCAAGCGATTTTAGAAAAAAATGCATCTCCCAGTAGCCTGCGTTATTCTCTAAAGACCTTGAGTGAGTATCTCCATCGCCATCACAAAGTAGCGCCGATTATTTTGATCGATGAATACGACACACCGATCCAATCAGGGTATTTAAACGGCTATTACCCACAGATAGTCGAATTATTTCGGGCATTTTTAGGTTCAGCGTTAAAAGACAATCCGCATTGTTTCAAAGCAGTGTTAACAGGAATTCTGAGAGTATCGAAAGAAAGTTTATTTTCGGGATTGAATAATATTCGCGTGTATTCGATGTTGAACGAACGTTACGGCCAATACTTTGGATTTACCGAAGAAGAAGTCCAGGATTTATTAGAACGAGCCGGTTTAAGTGAACGATCCGCTGAGATACGTTGTTGGTACAACGGCTATCAGATTGGAAGATACACGGTATACAATCCCTGGTCGCTATTGAACTGCGTGGATGAAAAAGGGTTACTAAAATGTTATTGGCTCAATACTAGTGACAATGCGTTAGTGAAAGAATGTTTATATCGTTCCGGTTTGATCCATGAAGAAAGTTTTGAACGACTCTTGGAAGGAAAAACAGTGGAGTGTCTGATTAATGAGAATATAGTTTTTTCTGTACTGCAGAATTTAATCCAGCATGATTCAGTCATCTTAAGTTTTTTATTGATGGCGGGTTATTTCAAGGTAGTGTCGGTCAAGTATATAGGGCGATCGGAACCACAATGTCAGTTAGCGATTCCTAATAAAGAAATTAAGATCTTGTATGCGGAACTCGTTGAAGAATGGTTAGTGTCAGGACAGAGTCGGATTCAGAGCAGTGAGTTTTTAAATCAATTATTACAAGGGGATATAGAAGCCTTTGAAGAATCCTTTCAATTTTTATTAGAGAACACGATCAGCGTGCATGATTTAAGTAAAGAACCGGAAGCGTTTTATCATGGCTTTATGATTGGCTTAACCGCGCATATTCAATTTCATCGGAATTATTGTTTAAAATCGAATCGAGAAAGCGGACAAGGACGGTATGATTATCTGATTTTATCGAAGGATCCGAACAAACCCACACTATTAATGGAATTCAAACGCGTACGACCGAATAAAACGCACTCATCCTCCGAAGTCAATGATCTGTTAGAAAAAACAGCGCATGAGGCATTAGCGCAGATTGAAAATAAAATTTACTATCAAGAAGCAAAACAATACGGCAGTCAATCTATCTTCACGATCGCTTTGGCTTTCTGCGGTAAACAATTTAAGCTTGTTTATTCGGAAAAATCAGCATTTGGCAGGTAGTAGGATAATCTTTATTTCAAATTCTTTTTCTTGATTTTCGTCGTTAAGTTTCCGCGATAATTCAACGGAATGTACGGAGGATTTTTTAAAGGCTCTTTTGCTTTTTTAAATCGTACTTCTACCGTTAATCCACCTCCTTTGGATGTTTTTAAATGAATGCTTGCTCTGTGCAATTTAGCAATTTGTTCGACAATGGCTAATCCTAAGCCGCTGCCTTGTGTTTGAGTGCCTAGTACGCGAAAAAAACGTTTGGATGCCTGTGTTTGCAAGGCTTCTGGAATGCCTTGCCCATTGTCAATGACGGATAAAATTAATTCTTCGGGCGCATGTCGAATCACAACGCGAATTAAACTTTTCATGGGTATATAGCGAATTGCATTGTCGATCAAGTTGCGTAGCAAAATATGTAAACCAGTCGCATTGCCGCGCAAAATATGGGATGATCCGTCGGTTTCAAGTTCAATGTCAATTTGTTTTTCCAGTGCGCTCGGTACCGATTGTGCAATTACGTCTAGGGCTACTTTTTCTAATTCTACTTGTGCAAAATATTTAGGTGTTATCGTTTCTGGATTGAGTCGATATAAAGTGAGCAGTTGTTGTACTACATGCGAACAACGATCTACTGCTGTAATTACTTTTTTTAAATGGTCGTGAATTTCAAGTGGATTGGTCGTTTTTAAGGCGACTTGTGCGTGCGTGCGTAGCGCTGCCAACGGTGTGTGTAGTTCATGTGCCGCATCGGCAGAAAATTGTTGTTCACGCTCAAACGCTTGTTTAACGCGTGAAAATAATAAATTGAGTTCATTGACTAAGGGGGCAATTTCAACAGGTACTGTATCTACCGTGACCGGATCTAGGCGATCAACGGCACGTGTTGCTACTTCATTGGCAAAAGAACGAATACGTTTCAGGGCGCTGTTCATCAATAGCCAAATAAATAAACCAGAGGCTGGATAGATAAATAGAATTAAACAAATAGCGTCGCGCAGCAGATTTTTAAAAATTAATTTGCGTAAATTATAATCTTCGGCCAGCGCGAAAACATAATTGTCTCTAGCATTGTATACGGTGAGTACACGCCATTTGTGTCCGTTCACGTATTTATCACTGAAACCCGCTTGACCAATTAATGAAGTATTTGCTGCAGCGGCAGAGGTTACAAGAAGTTTTCCGGTGTGATCCCAGGCTTGAAATAAATATTGCCCATGTTTTTTGTTAACGCTGTTTGCATGCGTGATCTCTTGCAAAAATTGTACGTGATGATTTCCAATATGTTGCATATTTTGGGTAGTGTAGCCGTTTATTTGTGCGAGCTTTTTGAAGATAAGGCCGACTTCTACGAGTAGATCGTCCATGGTTTCATTAATTCTTTTTTCTTGTAAATAATAACTACTCACAATACTGATGAATGTTGTTAGGATGATCGTCAGCAACAAGTTAATTAGTAAGAATCTTTTCAACGACCAGCGTATCCACATACTAAGCTGAATCCTTTTCAACCATGTAGCCGACTCCGTAGATAGTGCGTATAAAATTAGCTTTTAGTTTTTTACGCAGATTATGAATATAAACTTCCAGTGTATTGCTGTCGATTTCATCAGACCAACCATAAAGAAATTGATTTAATGCGTCTCGCGATAATACTTTACCTGCATTTTCTAAAAGCTTTTGTAAGAGAGCAAATTCACGTCGCGATAAAGTAACGGGTTGATCGAATGAAGTCACTGTGTGTGAATTTGGATTTAAAACGATATTTTTATAAACTAATAAAGGGTTAGCGCGTTTCCCAGAAAATCGCCGCTGTAGTGCGCGAATACGTGCAAATAATTCATCGAGATCGAACGGTTTTGTAACATAATCATCGGAGCCGCTGTCGAGTCCTTGTATACGATCTTCTACACCATCGCGTGCTGTTAAGATAAGAATTGGTGTAGTGATGCCACGAGAACGTAATTCGCGCAGTAGGGTTAAGCCCCAAATATCCGGAAGCGTTAGATCAAGTAAGATGACATCAAATAAATCAGGCTGAATAAATTTTACTGCAGGTTTTCCTTCTTTAAACCAATCGACACTATAGCCTTCTTGCTTTAACCCCTTTACTAAGCCGTCACCTAATAATTCGTCATCTTCAATTAAAAGAATGTGCATATTATTCGCTACTGTCCTGACTTTATGCAAAAATACTCGTTTATTGCCTTAAATTACTACGCATTATGCAGTGGTTCTCTCTAATTTTGTTTTTTGTATTACTCAATTTTTTGTGGCGAGGTTTATCGCAAGAACCTCGCCCTATTCCATCGCCGCTCTTAGGAAAGACGGTTCCAATGATGCATGCTCCAAAGTGTGCGGCCGGATCTTTGACTTCAAAACATTTTTTAGGCCATTGGTCTTTGTTAAATGTTTGGGCCAGTTGGTGTCAGGTCTGCATTTATGAACACGCGACATTAGTAACGCTTAAAAAAGATGCTCGCATTATACTCTATGGACTGAATTATCGCGATGACATGCATGAAGCGCGCACTTGGTTAATACGCCATGGAAATCCTTATACACAGCTGTTTTATGATCCAAAAGGAATTTTTGCGTTAGATCTAGGCGTGTATGGTGTTCCGGAAAGTTTTTTGATCGATCCAAAGGGAATTATTCGTTATAAGCAGGTCGGGCTTATAACGACTGAAGCGTGGGCTAGGAAAATTTTGCCGTTTGTTGACGGAAATCAACAGGAGTCGCATTAGAGTCTACTTTGCGTTTGTAGCGGACTAAATTGGCGAATGATATCGCGGTTAATAACACATAAAAATAACCTTGCGTTACATCCATTAACCAAGAATTTACTAAGGAACCGGTGGCAATGGAGACTAAAACCGCTTGTGCGAAAAATCCTTGTAACTTGGGTAAATGTGTGCTTTCTAGCGCGTGTATGTAAAAAAGCAGTAATAAAATACTTAATCCAAATAATCCGAATTGCACCGTAATATTTAGATATTCATTGTGTGGATTGCGTGTATCCGGACCATAGTGAGTGGTACGCGCATAATTTTTTTCAAAGCTTGCTGTGCCGTAACCGAAAAACGGATGTGCTTTGATTAATTGAAAACTGTTTTGATAGAAAGACAGTCTTAATCCTAGTGAGGTAATTTTCTTTTTATGTTGTTCATAATCTTGAATATTATGTAATCCTTCCAGAGAACGTTGTTTAAACGCATGAGAGAATAACGTGACATTACCAAGTATTAAACCAACGATAAGCACGGCAAGACTCAATCCTTTCCAGCGCGTCAGTTGCCAACCTAATAAACAAGTTAAAGCTACAAATACAGGATAAGCGGATCGACCTAAGTTGATGAAGAACACATTATAAATCGTTAATAAAGATAATAATCCAAATAACCAACGCCATCGTTTGGTAAAAATAAAGAGCAGCGTGAAGCTATAGCTGGCAAAAGCAAAGAGGAAACCAGTAAAAATATGATCTTTAAAGACACCGGAGTCTTGGAAATTCTTATGAAAAAGTGGTTCCAGAAAATACTGGCTATACGATAAAAACAAAGTTAATACGATGGATGATAAAAGCGCTATCGTACAGCGATAGGCCATGCGTTCGCCCGCTAGGAGTGGAAACAAGAAAAAGACGAGTAAGAATTTTTTATATTTCAACAACATGGTACAGACGGCTGTTGATGAGGCTTCTGTATAACTGCTTCCGAGTAAAAATAAACAGAAAAATGCTAGAAACAACCAAGCTATCGAATTTTTTTTGATTAATTCGATCGGATATCCATAGCGTACGCTGTGCACAGCCCAACAGAAAACAGCAGCCAGGATAGATATTTCTAGCATGGCTGTGGAAATAGGCAGAAAAAAAACAGCGGCAATCACTAAGAACTCTGCAGCTTTCTGCCAGGTTAATTTTGAATCTTGAGCAAACATAATGCATTGATTCTAACAGAAATCAGAAGGGTCGTTGGGAAAAATTTTGCTGATTTTGTCTTGTGTTTGTGGCAGAAGTTTGAGTTTCGTTCATAAAACTGTCTTAATTATTTTATTTTTTGGATTTATTAAGAGCAAATGTTGAGTGAACTTCTTGAGTATTGGGCTGATGAGTGAGGGGGGGGGTAGATGGAATGCAGCGATGGAATATAGCGTTTGAAGCCACCGTTTGATGTTGCGACTGATTTTCCATTTTGCAAAGGGTTTTCAACGATCCCGATTTTTGTGCTTCAAACAACTGAACGAAATTAAATTTTTTATTGCCACATGTTTCCATGAAGTACTTAACTTCTTCATCCTCTGTAGCAAATTTCGTTAAACACGCTGCCGGTTGACATTTTTGATACATTCGGTCTAAAAGTGGATAATTTCTAAGCAATTCTTTCTGATTTTTTTGTGTTTCTAAAATGAGTTCATAGACAACTTGAAAAGGTAGATGGATGGATTGATGTAATAATTGAGAGGCTTTGGGGTGTTGTGCTAATAAATGCTGATTTTGCAAAGAGAATAGAGCTAACTTTTTACTGCAATCTTCTTCAAAAAACTGGCACAGTGATGAAATATCTTGAGAGGGCGGTAATTTGTCTAATAGCTGAATGACCGTGTCTGCATGAAAAATTTTCATAAAATAAAGAAGTAATGGAACTCCGAATGTTTTTTGTGTGCATCGAACTTCAGCATGATGCCAATCAACAAATAGTTTAAGCAATATAGTAGGCGATGCTTTTTCGATCAGCGCTTGCATGACCTCATCATGTATTTCACAAAAAATAGCGAATAAAAAGAATCCAAAAATAAATAGTTCATCAAGCGCATTTTTTTTATGATGCTGTGAGAATGAGCGTTGTACACTTTCATCTGCTTTTTGATACAGCGTGCTGTAAGTATCATCCGTTGTTTTTTTATGGTAAACATTGTAAATACGTTTTAAGAGTTCATCGAAAACGACTAAGATATGCGAATTATGTTGATTTAATTGTATTAAATAATCTGAACAATCTTTTATTTTGGATAAAATAGGTAGTCTTTCTCCATACTTTTTATTGATAGCAACGACGTTACTTTTTATAGGGATTTTAGGCCGAGATCCAAAAAAATTGCCAAAAAGCACCGACATAGTCTGTTTTGTCTCGGTCTGTTTTATCGCGTAACATGTGCTATCTCGTTTCAAAATTTTATTTTTTTTACCAAATTCAATGACAGTTTTCACTGCGTCGTTTTCAAACATCTTATTTAAAAGTAGATAATTTCCAACAAGATTTTTTGGATTTTCTTGTATTTTCGAAATAATTTGGCAAATTAAATCGCTGTCATTGAGTGTTAATGACTTGTATATCGTGACAGCAGTCGCTTCATTTTCATTCAATGAATTACGATGTTCCAGCAAAAATTCCGCCAATGCTTTATAATAATTTGTTTTCAAATAGAATGGTGCCGCAGGGTTGTTGATGTTTACTGTATTCAATAACAAAAAAATTACGTTGGGGTATTTGTTTAACAGTATGGTAAATAAACTATCTATTGTAGATCCAGATGAATGTGAATTAAGAATATTGCGTAATATATTAGCAGGCGTATTCGTAATAAGAATTTCGATAGTCTTATTGGGTAATTCACATAGAGCCGCTAGAATCAAGAGTCCAAATGTAAATATTCCAAAAGCATTGCTGATTTGTACGAACTTTTTTTGTTTCTCATACTCTTTTGAATAAGCAAGATGAGTATCTTCAAATAGCGTTTGCACTTCCTGATAAGCATCTATATAAGAAACACACTTGAACTTTACTACATTGTCATAAATGTTCGCGATTGTTACAAAAACTTCACTCAGTTTAGAATCCTTATTAACAATTTTTCCCCTTTATAAGCTATTGGTTCGGGGAGAGGGCAGTAAATTGGGCCTTGTTTCCTATCTGCCTCTCCTGCAAGTTTTCTATATTTTTTACGCGCATGAGGAATATTTGATATCATTTTGTGCGCTTCACGGAAGTAGTTCTCATTGTTATTTTTCTGATATTCATTCATTTCTTGTAGAAAATGAGTTTTTATGAATACCTTAATTTCCTGGAGTCGATTTTCTAAATTTCCTTCCCTACTTTGTGTATCAATTTGGCCTAGTAAATAATTTACAAAGAATTTTTTAAAATCTAATGAAACGTTCCCTGTCTTTTTTACAACTTGTTCTTGTAAATACGTCATTACGTTATCCAAAAGAAACGGATGAAGAGGAACTAGTAAGCTTTTGAATAGGGAGGAAGCAGTGCTTGGATATTTTTCTGAGAATTCTTGACCGAGTATGAGGTTTAATAACGTTTGATCAGTAGAATCGAAGACAGGTGTGTCAAACATACAGGAAAAATTCAAAGATGTGATTATTTTGTTTAGTAAAAAATAAAAGGTCTCTCTTTGTGAAAGATTTTTAGCTTTTGAAAGATTTTGAGCGAAGTGATTGAGTAAATAAGTTTCATATGAATCTATTTTATACGTTTTTTGGCAGCTAAAAATAATAGATAAATTTTCCGCTGATGTTTTATCTATAAGATTTATGAGATCAGCATTACAATCATTGCCTATTATTGTTTTTTTCTCAAGGAGACGTAGCATGACGCGTGTTAGTAGTTCTCTGAAAAATGGTATCTCTGATTTCATGCCACTATTGCACTTTTCACAATGTTTGCTGAACAGCCTTTGTTTTCCAGGTTCTTTAGCAAAAACTGTGTTTTTATCAAATAAAAACCATAGAAAATCTTTAATCATTTCAACATTTCTGTTCTTGACGTTTTCTTCTTTTTCCAAATAATTAATTGAATAAAAGGCAAGACTATCATCAGACATAATCCATTGAAACGCCAAGACAACAGGTTCTAGTTTCTTTTTTAATTCAAATATATTGCTAAATGTGCAACACAGTATCTCTACTGCGAGATTATTGAAGAGCTGAGTAAAAGATATATTTAATTTTTTAATAACGGATTCAACTACTTCCAATGAACACTTCAGGATCAAGTGAGTAAACAAATGAGGTGTGGCACTTTCTTTTATTACGGTTGGTTGACTCTGAAAAATGTTGCGTAAATCCTCTATCGGTATTTCACCTAATAACCGCATTAATTTATTTGAATGAGTCTCACTGTCTGGATTACCAAGTATTACGGTATTGATAAATTCTGTTTGAATCTTGTTCATATGATAAAATACCTTCATCAGACTGTACGGATAAAACAGTGAATATATTACCTTATCTCATCGCATTTTCTACAACTGTTCTTTGCATTTTATTATTGAAATCATTAGCAGTGCGTATCGGTTTGGTGGATGCGCCTTCTGAACGTAAACAACACGAAGGACGAGTGCCTGTTATTGGTGGACTGGCCATTTTTCTTGGATTTTTATCTGGCTTGTTAACACTGCCTATTTCTTTGCAGCCGTATCGTAGTTTTATCGCCGCTTCAGTTTTGTTGGTATTTACTGGGTTATTGGATGACTTTCAGGAGCTATCGCCGCGTGCACGATTTTTGGCGCAACTATTAGCAGCTTTATTAATGGTTTTTTGGGGAGGTGTTGCTTTGCATCATTTCGGTGCATTGATTCCCCATCATCGTTTTATTTTGGGCCATTGGAGCTTGTTCGTTACGGTCATTGCTGTGCTTGGCACTATTAATGCCGTTAATATGATGGATGGTATCGATGGACTTGCCGGTACATTGGTTTTGATGCAATTGCTATGTTTGGTTATTTTGGCATGGCATACACAACAAACGTCTGCTGCGGTTATTTTATCTGTCTTGATGGCTAGTTTGTCTGCTTTTTTATGCTTTAATCTTCGTTCGCCGTTTGTACGTTGCGCGCAGGTGTTTATGGGCGATGCGGGCAGTATGTTGTTGGGCTTTGCTTTGGTTTGGTTTTTGATTGATCTGTCGCAGACGACCACGATTACACCGGTGACCATGTTGTGGATTATGGCTTTGCCTTTGTTTGATACGACGCGAATTATCATCCATCGATTTTGGCAAGGTCGCTCAGTTTGTGCACCTGATCGCAGACATTTACATTATTTGTTCCTTGATTTAGGGTTTTCTGTACAACAAATCATCGGACTCATGGTCATGATCGATTTATGTTTTTCTGCTGTGGGTCTTATGGGTTATTACCTGAAAATTTCTGAATACATTTTGTTTGTTGGTTTTTTCTTTAGTTTTATTATGTATTCCTGGTTCGTGCATAGACTGTGTTATCGTGTTTATTCAATGACTTGATGTGTTTGCTTGTTAAAAAAACTTGCATTCTGAGTTAATTATGTTAAAAAGTAACTGTTGTCAGTGGCACTGTTTTGGTGTTGCACTGGTTCGACAACAGAAAAATTTTTCTTAAATCTATTCATCAAAGGGGATCAATGATCATGAAGAAGACTGGTCTAGTTATTGCTGCCGCTGCTGCTGCTTTGTTTGTGGCAGGCTGTTCGAGCAGCACAGAACCGTGCGCAACACCTGTCCCTGTTGCTACAAGTTCTTGTGACGCTGCTCCTGTAACCTCGTGCAAAGGGGCATCTTCTTGCAAGGGTCACAGCGGTTGCAAAGAAGTGACGCATCATCGTCATCATCGTAAGCATCATCGCCGTCACCATCATCGCATCGCTAAGAAAGTTGCTGAACCCAACACAAATAGCGAACAAGGAAATGATCTGCCAAACGCTAGTTAAGCTTTAATCAGATTGTTTTTTTCAGCAAGTAAAGCCAGGTTGTGCCCCTGGCTTTATTTTTTGTGATCTAAAAGCACATCAAGGAATAATACAAGCAGGGTCGTTTTAGAATGGTTGCTGTGAATTATTATGAATTCTGATTATTTAGGTTATGGCCTTGGTTTGCGCGCTAAGCATTATGCGTTTATTTTAGAACATCATCCCGCAGTCGATTGGTTTGAAGCTTTAACCGAAGACTATTTAACGCCAGGTAGGCGTCTTCATTATTTAAAACGTATTCGTGAATATTATCCTGTCGTGATGCATGGCGTAGCTTTATCAATCGCAGGCAGTGATCCACTCAATCGTGTTTACTTGAATCAAGTGAAGCGATTAGCGCAACAAATTCAACCGGCTTGGATTTCTGATCATGTATGTTGGACAGGGGTCGATGGATTTAACATGCACGATTTATTGCCAGTGCCGTTTACACAACAGGCGCTGGATCATGTAGTGGCGCGTGTACGTTATGTTCAAGATTTTTTAGGCCGGCAAATTTTATTAGAGAATGTCTCGAGTTATGTTACTTATAAAGAGTCTGAATATACCGAGTGGGATTTTTTAGCGGCGCTGGCGCAGGAAGCTGATTGTTTGATATTACTTGATATAAATAATATTTATGTTAATTCTGTGAACCATGGTTTCGATCCTTATCTTTATTTACATAGTTTGCCCAAAGCGCGCGTGCGTCAATTTCATTTAGCAGGGCATGAGCGCTGTGATAATTACATTATTGATACGCACGATGCCTCTATTGTCGATCCTGTATGGCAGCTTTATCAAGAAGCTGTACGGCATTTTGGATTTGTTTCTACCATGATCGAGCGTGATGATAATATTCCTGAATTTCCAGAATTATTAACTGAATTGAATTACGCGCGACACTTGGCTACAGAGATCTTAAACAGTGTCTTACCCGTATGAATACTTTACAGCGTATACAACAAAAATTTCAGTCTTATTTATTAAATAATGCTAAAAAAAAGCCGCTGACACGCTATTTAAGTCTGCCTCATCAAGGCGAACTGGATCAGCGTTTGATGGTTTATGCAAATGCGTATCGCTATCGTTTGTTGGAAGTTTTGGAAAAAGATTATCCTTTGTTATCACAGTGGTTGGGTGAAGAGTTTATAGAGATCGCTTTTGCTTATATTGAGATGTATCCTTCTCAGCATGTCATAATAATAGAATTTGGTCAGCGCTTTCCTGAATTTTTAGCTCAAACACAGCCCTATGCTGCCTATCCTTATTTGGCTGAATTGGCGCAGTTGTTGCGTGCATTGAATCGCGCGGTTTTGCAAACACCTACAGCGGTATGTATGACGCGTGCCGATTTGACCGCTGTACCGATCTCGGATTGGGCTGATTTGCGTTTTGCTTTGCATCCTTCCGTGCAATTTTTATCATTTACTTGGAATACGCTCGCAATACATCAAGCGTTGACTCAAAAAAAGGCGATGCCTAAAGTCTGTTCTGATGCACAAAAATGTATTGTTTGGTGTAAGCAATTACAAGGTTATTATTTGGTAGTGACAGAGCGCGAATATTTTGTAATGCAAGCCTGCCAACACGCCTTGTGTTTTTCGGAATTATGCAATCGGGTGACAGAACGCTATTTTGTTTCGGATCCCGATGCGGCAACTCTTTGGATCGCACAGTTTTTATCCCGTGTCGTTGATGAGCAGTTATTTGTAACGACTACGGAAGTTACAACGTGGTAAGCGATCGTTGTATTTTCATTACCGGCGGTGTTGTTTCTTCTTTGGGGAAAGGGATTGCGGCTGCTTCTTTAGCCGCCGTGTTTGAATCGCGCGGTATGAGCGTCAATTTATTAAAACTGGATCCGTATTTAAATGTAGATCCGGGCACGATGAGTCCTTATCAACATGGAGAGGTTTTTGTCACTGACGATGGCGCAGAAACTGATCTTGATTTAGGCCACTATGAACGTTTTGTACGCGTCAAAATGACACGCGCTAATAATTTTACTGCGGGTAGAATTTACGCTAACGTATTGAATAAAGAACGTCGTGGTGATTATTTAGGAGGTACTGTTCAAGTCATTCCTCATGTGACGGATGAAATTAAGCAATGTATTCATCAGGCTTGTACACTGGCTCAAATTACTTTAGTAGAAATTGGCGGTACAGTAGGTGATATTGAGTCTTTGCCTTTTTTGGAAGCGATTCGTCAGCTACGCATTGAATTAACAGCGGAAAGAACTTTATTCATACATTTAACCTGGGTTCCTTATATTGAGACAACGGGGGAGATTAAGACAAAACCTACACAGCATTCAACGAAGGAATTGCGTTCTATCGGTATTCAACCTGATTTTTTGATTTGCCGCTCTGATCGTAGCGTCTTGCCTGAACATGCGCGTGAAAAGATTGCCTTATTTACGAATGTAGAACGTGCTGCCGTTATTTCTCTTCCGGATGTATCTACGATTTATAGTATCCCTATTTTATTGCATCAACAGAATCTAGATACCATGTTGCTCAAGAAATTTGGATTAGCTGCATCAGTAGCTGATTTGAGCGCTTGGCATGCGGTTGTTAACGCTAAGGAACATCCAACGGCTCAAGTAACGATTGGTATGGTTGGTAAATACATCGGCTTAGCAGATTCTTATAAATCATTGGTTGAAGCTTTAATTCATGCAGGAATTAAAACAAGAACGCGCATTCATATTAATTATTTGGATGCTGAAGAAATAGAGCGTTGTGGTGTTGAAGTGTTGACGCAGGTCGATGCTATTTTGGTGCCAGGTGGTTTTGGTCAACGCGGTATTGAAGGTAAAATTTTAGCAGCGCGTTACGCGCGTGAATCTGCTGTTCCCTATCTCGGGATTTGTTTGGGTATGCAGACCGCTGTGATTGAATTCGGGAGACATTGTGCTGGACTTGAACATGCACATAGCACAGAGTTTGATCCTAAAACGCCGTATCCAGTTGTAGCTTTGATACGTGAATGGATGACTGAAGAGGGTTGTTTAGAACAACGTGACGAAGATGTACCATTGGGCGGTAGTATGCGCTTAGGAGGTCAAGTCTGTCGTTTACAATCAGGAACAAAAGCGTATGCTTGTTATTTGCGCGATAGTATCGTTGAACGTCATCGCCATCGTTATGAAATAAATACACGATTATTGCCTTTATTAGAAGCAAGCGGATTAATCGTCTCTGGTTATTCTTTTGATGGATCATTAGTAGAAATGATTGAGTTAAAGGAACATCCGTGGTTCCTTGGCTGTCAATTTCATCCGGAATTTACGTCTAATCCTCGCGATGGACATCCTTTGTTTACTCATTTTATTGAAGCGGCTCGCGCGAAACACTATAATCGACCTCCTGTTTATACCGAAGGATGAGGATACGAGATCTAATGATCGAATCGCAATCGCTACAAAAGATTTCAGTAGAATCTGTGCGTGTGTCAGAGGACTTGCGTCATGCTTGGTTAGATCTACTCGAAGGCTGCAAAGCTTGGAGAGTTTGGCTGCTCTTGGCTTGGCAGGATATTCGTTTGCGTTATCGTCGTTCTACTTTAGGTCCTTTCTGGATCACCTTGAGTATGGCTATTACCATTTATAGTATGGGTTTGCTTTATAGCAAACTTTTTAAAATGGACTTGAATCAATATTATCCTTTTTTAGCGACAGGTATGTTAAGTTGGAATTTGATTTCTTCTCTTTTAAGTGATGCTCCTACTATTTTCGTCGATGCAGAATCATTCATTAAACAGATAAAGCAACCGTATTGTTCGTTTATTTTTCGCGCTGTAGCGCGAAACCTGATTATTTTTGCGCATAATACGTTAGTATTGGTGCCGATCATGATTTTTTTTCATATGCCTTTTCATTACGTATCTTTGTTGTTTGGCCTCAGTTTACTATTGATCGTATTAAACGCGAGTGGCTATGGGATGTTATTAGCGATTTTAGGCACGCGTTTCCGTGACATCGCACAATTGGTCACCAGTTTATTACAAGTCATTTTTTTCTTGACACCGATCATGTGGTCCTCGAAAGTATTATCTCAAAAATATCAATTTGTGGTTGAACTGAATCCGTTTGCACATATGCTCAATCTCATCCGAGATCCGTTGCTTGGTATTGTTCCGCCCTTATATTCATGGCTTGTTATTTTAGGCATCACTGCTTTTGGTTTATTGGCTGCGTTTATTGTATTTGCTCGCTATCGTGCACGTATTGCTTATTGGCTGTGAATATCTATGGTATTTTTAAAACTTAATTCTGTTTCAGTAGATTTTCCAATTTACAGTATAACAGCACGCTCATTCAGGCAATGTGTCTTGCAGTTAACCACAGCGTGTACTTTAGGCAAGAGTAAACGCAATCGTGTGACAATCAGAGCTTTGGATAATGTTTCTTTTGAGTTAACGCACGGTGATCGTGTGGGTCTGATTGGTCACAATGGTGCAGGGAAAAGTACATTGTTACGTGTCTTAGGACAAATTTATGAACCAATACAGGGGACAGTTATCAGTTCAGGGAAGATTTCCACTTTATTGAGCTTAGGTCTGGGTAGTAATCTTGAATCAACAGGGTATGAAAATATTGTTATTCAAGGATTATTGCTTGGGTTGACTCGTGAACAAATTCATCTAAAGATAGATGATATTGCACAGTTTAGTGAGCTCGGTAGCTATTTATCGATGCCTGTACGTACCTATTCTTCGGGTATGCAATTGCGATTATCATTTGCTGTCGCTACTTGTTTTAAACCAGAGATCTTATTAATGGATGAATTGATTGGCGCAGGCGATCAAGGATTTATGAAGAAAGCGCAGATGCGTCTGAGTAATTTTGTGAATCAGTGTAGTATCATGGTGTTGGCTTCGCATTCTACAGAGACTATTAAACAATTTTGTAACAAAGCTATTTTTATGGAGCGGGGGCAACTGCGTTATTTTGGTCCAGTTCAAGAAGCTTTGGCGCATTATGAGGCCTGTAGTTAATAAATAAACATAACTCATTTTAGATAGAAAACTCCTGATTTTGATGTGATGCTTCGTTCGACAATAAGGGTGCAGTTACGTAACCATAATGAATACCTATGAAAATAGCCTGTGCCATAGAACCACATTTTAATTTACGTAAAATATTGGTACGCCACGTTTTTATGGTTGAACTTTTTACGATTAATAATTTCGCGCATTCTTCTATTGTTTTTCCTTTTGCCGCTAAAAGTAAGCAGCTTAATTCTCGAGCGGTTAATTTCTTATGAAAAATAAGATGCTGTTGTAATGGTATCGTGAACACGAGGGTTTCTAATAATTCGATCTGCTGAGGTTTTGGATGTCTATTCCCCAATTTTGCTAATAAAGTGAGCGTTGCTGATTTCTTTTTTTTCCGTAGTTTATTTGCCATAAGAGTCTTTTATCGTTTTTATTACAGTGACAAGAAAAAACTGATTTGCTACACTCCTGGTCCTCCTAATCTTTGTCAAAAGGAAGGCAGAACGAGTCGATTTTTATTTATATCAGTTTTGATTGCTATCGTCCCAAAACAGGACTGCTATTATCAATCATTTATTGAATTAATGCAAGAATTATCAACGGCAAGAATATTTATGACAGATAAAGGACATGAGGATACAAATCTAGTTCAAGAGAGAGCAGAGCGAGTCCGCCAATTACGACGCAGACATCTTGGGCTTTCCAGACCACAATTCAGTGTGATGAGCGATATTCCAGCAGATACATTAAGGAATTGGGAGCAAGGTCGTTATGGTGGACTGACTGAAAAAGGTGCTAGAAAACTGGTTGCGGTTTTTCAAAAAAGAGGCGTGCAATTAAGTGTTGAGTGGTTGCTGTATGGGATTGGCCGTAGTCCTATTGGGTTGCTCGGCACCTCTGTTCTAAATGTTTTAGTATCTGATGAAAAATTAATTCCACAAGAGCTGGATTTTTTTCATCAACTTAATCCAGATGCAGTCGATTATTGTGTTGTAGATGATAGGATGTTGCCTTGTTTTCTTCCAGGTGATTATATTGCAGGACGGTGGATTCACGAGAAAAATATTAATAAAGCGTTAGGGAAACCTTGCATTGTAAAAACAATTGAAGGATTTATCTTATTTGGTCTTTTAGCTTTGGGTATGCAGAAGAATCGTTATAATTTGCATAATAGTAATACATCTGTTCCAGATAGCTTGAATGATCTTAAAGTTTATAGTGTAGCGCCTGTTCTATGGGTTAGACGCAAAGCAGCTATTGATTAAGTAGAAACGGCTTCTATGTAACCACATTCTTTTCTAGGGCATACTTTTTCTGTGCCTCGGCGTTTTGTAATTTTAAGTGTTATGATAGGCCAAGCACAGCGTGGACAGGCTTCATCGAGCGGTTCTTTCCACACGGCATACGTGCATTTTGGATACGTGGAGCAGGAATAAAAAGTTTTATCAAACCGTGATTTGCGTTTTAATAATGTACCTGAGCTACAGCTTGGACAGGTGATTTTTGTGTCTTGCGGTTTTTCCAGCGGTTCTATGTATTTGCACTTTGGATAATGCGTGCAACCAATGAATTTTCCATAACGACCTGTTTTAATTTGTAAAGCATGGTCGCATTTAGGGCAAGTGCGATCGGGAATGATCTGTGGTTCAGCAACTTGCCTTTCTGTTTCCGAACCCAGCGCACATGTGTAATCACATTCAGGATACGCGGAGCAACCAATAAATCGTCCACGTTTGCCTAAGCGTATAGATAAAGATTTTCCGCATTTTGGGCAAGCTTGTTCTAATTGTTCTTGTGTAACGTCCTTGCGTTGTACTGTTTCTTCTGTCGCAATGACGAGCGCTTTAAAAGGTTCCCAAAAATCTTTGAGTAGTGGTTTCCATTTTTTTTCTCCTAAAGAAATATCATCTAATTGATCTTCTAAGCGCGCTGTAAAATCATAATCAACGTATTGTTTAAAATATTGTGTTAAAAACTTGTTAACAATATGCCCAACGTCGGTTAGCTTGAAGCGTTTTTGTTCGAGTATTACGTATTCTCGTTGTTGTAAAGTAGAAATGATAGGTACGTACGTTGAAGGGCGGCCGATACCATGTTCTTCTAAGGTTTTAATCAGACTTGCTTCAGTATACCGTGGTGGAGGTTCTGTAAAATGTTGCTGTGTATGAATAGCCTGTAGATCCACAAATTCACCTTCGTGTAACACCGGCAAACGTTCTGTATTTTCATCCTGTACAGTCTCATCCTGATCTTCTTGGTATAGCAGCATAAATCCAGGATCTGCGATGGTAGATCCATTGCTGCGAAAACGTGCATGAGAGCCACAACCAAAATCAATTGAAACAGTATCGATCAATGCATGTATCATTTGTGAAGCGATACTGCGTTTCCAAATGAGATCGTATAGCTCATATTGTTCTCGTGTCAGATAGGCTTTGATCTGTTCTGGTTCTAATGTGATATCTGTGGGGCGAATTGCTTCGTGTGCTTCTTGTGCTGTACGACTTTTAGTCTGAAATTGACGTGGTTTTTCAGGTCTATTTCGTGTTCCATAACGTTGTTCAATCCAAGCGCGAATTGCAGTGATTGCTTCTGAAGCTAAATGCACAGAATCCGTACGCATATAAGTAATCAGTCCAGATAAACCGCCTCCAACATCAATCCCTTCATAAAGTTGCTGTGCAGTACGCATAGTACGTTGCGCTGTGAAACCCAATTTGCGTGCCGCTTCTTGTTGTAATGTGGATGTTGTGAAAGGTGCTGCAGGATTGCGTTTGCGTTGTTTCTTTTCGACGCGTACTACTAATAGTCGGCCTTGTGCTTGTTGCAGTAAGTCTTGTTGAATTTGTTCAGCTTGTTCTTGATTAATAATACTGAATTGCTGTAATTTTTCGTCTTGGTATTCGATAAGCCGTGCTGAGAAATTTTGCTTTTGTGTTTGTAATTGCGCGTGAATGCTCCAATATTCTTGCGTTAAAAAACATTCAATTTCTTGTTCACGTTCTGCAATTAAGCGTAAAGCAGGACTTTGTACACGCCCTGCAGATAAACCGCGTCGTACTTTTTTCCATAGCAATGGCGACAGAGTAAAGCCTACTAGGTAGTCTAGAGCACGGCGTGCTTGTTGCGCGTGCACTAAATTCATAGCGATCTCGCGTGGATGTTGCATCGCCTCATTGACTGCCGTACGTGTAATTTCATGAAAAACTACACGATGTATTGATTTTTTCTTTAAAGCTCTTTTTTGTTTTAGCAATTCGCGAATATGCCAAGCGATTGCTTCACCTTCGCGATCAGGATCAGTGGCTAGATAAATCGTATCAATCTGTTTAAGCATTCCGATAATTTTTTGCATATGCTTGGCGTTTTTTTCAATCGGAGCATAGTGCATAACAAAATCATTATCTGGATCTACAGCGCCTGTTTTTGGAATAAGATCGCGTACATGTCCGTAAGAGGCGAGTACTTCAAAACCATGTCCTAGATATTTTTTAATTGTTTTTGCTTTAGCGGGCGATTCTACAATGAGAAGATTTTGACTCATACTTTATTTGTGACTCCTAATATAACCACCTGCAATCGATCGTATATGTCCTTGCAATTCCAGCATTACAAGACGTGCTAACACGAGATCAACCGTTAGACCACTGCGCGCAATGATAGTATCTATCGGTGTCACTTCGAATCCGACACACTCTACAAGTTTTTTATCATGGTCTTCGAGTTGTAAACAAGGTTCAGATTTCATGAAGAGGCTCGTCTGCTGTCTGCGAATTATAGGCAGTTCTTGCAAAATATCATCGATTGTTTCAACTAATTTTGCGCCTTGTTTTAATAAAGCATGACAGCCCTTAGCCATAGGGTTGTGAATCGAACCTGGCATCGCGAATACTTCGCGATTTTGTTCTATCGCGGCTTTTGCAGTTATCAGTGAGCCACTGTGAAAAGCTGCCTCGATTACAAATACACCTAGGCTCAAACCGCTAATGATACGATTGCGTTGTGGAAAATGTGTAGATTTAGCCACTGTATCGGGTAAAAATTCTGAAATAATAGCACCGCCTTGTTCTAAAATCTTTGCTGCTAAGGATTGATGCTGCTTAGGATAAATATGTTTTAATCCTGTGCCTAACACAGCGATAGTTTTTCCGCCGCAGGCCAGTGTGCCGCGATGACTCGCCGCATCGATACCTAGGGCTAATCCGCTGGTGATGGTGAATTCACGTTGCGCTAATTCATAGGCAAAGCGATACGCACTTTCTTTACCTGCCATAGAAGGATTTCGACTGCCAACCATAGCAAGCTGAGTGCTCGCTAAGAGTTGTATATTACCTGCTACAAATAAAACAAGGGGAGGTGCTGATATTTCACGCATTTGTTGGGGATAACTTTGATCCTGCCACGTGATCATTGAATAAGCATTTTGTTGCATCCAATCCAGACACGATTCTACGGTTTTCCAATTGGGAGTTTTTAAAGCCGCAATTAATTTTGGTTTTAGTTTTAAGTGATGCAATTGTTCGACAGACGCCGACAAAATACGCTCCGGTGTCCGTAATATTTGCAGCAAACGTAAACTGGTTTTTGGTCCTAATCCTGGAATGGTTAAAAGCGCTAACCAAGCAGGCAATTGCTTATCATGCACGATTATGAGTGCATATCAAACTATTACAAATTTCTTCTTTGGCTTCTTCTATCCCAACCCAACCAAGAACTTTGACCCATTTGTCTTTTTCTAAATCTTTGTAATGCTCAAAAAAATGCGCGATACCGTTGAGTAATTGTTCAGGCAGATCATGAAAGCTATGTATGTGTTGATATAAGGTCGATACTTTGTGAACAGGTACGGCGAGTATTTTTGCATCGACGCCTGCTTCATCTTCCATTTTTAGCATGCCTACGGGGCGACAACGAATGACCGAACCGATTAACAAAGGAAAGGGAGCTGTCACTAGAACGTCTACCGGATCGCCATCCTGCGATAGAGTTTGTGGCATGTATCCATAATTGCAGGGATAGTGCATCGCTGTGTCAAGAAAACGATCGACATGCAAAGCACCTGTTTTTTTATCAACTTCGTATTTAATGGGATCACTGCGATGTGGAATTTCAATGATCACGTTAATATCATTCGGCACATCGTGACCTGCATCGATTGCAGTTAAGTAAGTCATAGGACTTTTCCTAAAATAAAAAATGCCATCATAAACGATAAGAAGATAATTTTTAAGATAAGTTTTGTTGCTCCACGATAGAAACCTGAGATACGATTACATTCATACAAAATTTGTAGAGGCGACGATCACTATGCGTCTTATTTTTTATCAAGGACTCATTCATGGACAAACGCTTTTTGGGAAAATTAATAAGTTGGCCCCACTACCCTTGGCTTGTTTGGGGATTGGCTGCTGCTGTTTTTTTAATTGAATATTTTGCACGTATTGCTCCCGCTGTGATGGTCGATCAACTGATGATGGATTTTCATGTTCAAGCGTTGGCTTTGGGAAGTTTGTCTGCGTGTTTTTACTATACCTATGTTGGCATGCAAATTCCTGCCGGCTTGCTGTTGGATCGATTAAATATACGTTGGTTGTTAGTTTGTATGGCCTTAATTTGTGCGATTAGCTGTTTATTGCTCGCTTCGAGCACGCATTTGAGTGAAGCATTATTGGCACGCGCTTTAGTTGGTTTTGGCGCAGCTTTTGCTTTTATCGGTACTTTAAAATTAGTGTCACTTTGGTTTCGACCCAATCAATTTGGTTTGCTTGCCGGTCTTACTCAATCAGTAGGAATGTTAGGCGCTGCGATGGGTCAAACATCTATGGCTTATTTGGTTACTCGTATAGGTTGGCGTCATACCTTGCACAGTGTTGCTTTTTCATTGATGTTTATTGTTCTAGTGTTGGCTATTTTTTTGCGCACCCCGGTGCAGAAAACACGTCCTGTTAGAAAAATGAGTATATGGAAAGCGTGCGGTCATTTGATGGATGGATTAATGATTGTGTTGAAAAATCCACAGAGTTGGTTGAATGCTTTGCTCGCAGGATTATTATATGCACCCACTGTCATCATTGCAGAACTGTGGGGTGTTAAGTTTTTGCAGCAAACCTATCATTTAAGTACGCCTTATGCGGCCAGTGGTATTGGCTTAATTTTTATCGGTTGGACTTTAGGCGGACCATTGACAGGTTGGTTGTCTGATCATTTGGGACGACGTAAATTAATTCTAGGTCTTTCAGCGCTGTTGAGTTTGATATTCATCAGTATTTTTTTATTTGTTCCTAATTTGCCTTTGAGTGTTTTATTTGCTGTTTTATTTTTGTATGGCATGGCCAATACAGGTGTTGCTACCACGTATGCCATTGCAGCAGAGCTAAATTCTCCTGCTTTATCAGGAACTTCTGTAGCGTTTGCTAACATGGCTTCGGTATTAATTGGTGCGGTTTTTCAACCTGTTATTGGTTGGCTTATCGATAAAAATAGCGTGCTAGAGCGCGGGGTTCTCGTTTATTCAGCCTATGGATTCCGTGTAGCCATGATCATTCTGCCCGTTTGTTTGCTCTTGGCTATGTTTGTTACGTTGACTATTCGCGAAGATTTTAATCAAGAACATGTATCTCATGAAGAATTTGCAGCGACTGTGTAAATATAGTTTTCAATTGTTAATACTCAGTTTCTTTTTGTTATCTGATCGTGCTGGCGCAGTCTTGCAGTTAGAATTGACGCAGGGAGTTGATAAACCTATTCCTATTTCAATCAGTGATTTTTCTGACGCTTCGACACATACGTCAATTGCTGCCATTATACGTAATGATTTAAATCATTGCGGACGGTTTCAAGTGACGGCAAACGCAGACAATCGTGTGATTGGGCAGGTACAAAGAATAGATGCGCAGCATCTGCGTATTTCGTTCTCTTTAGTAAATACTTTGCAGAATCAGCCGCAAAATTTAGTGACGCAGCAATGGATGATTCGTACTGATCAACAACGTGTGTTAGCACATCGTATTAGCGATATTATTTATCAACAGTTTTTAGGTTTGCGCGGTTATTTTTCGACACGTATTGCTTATGTTTTGGTGAATCGCACGGTTAAGAATACGCGCTATGCACTTATGGTGGCTGATTCGGATGGTTATCAGCCTCGTTCACTTTTGTCTTCTTCTCAGCCTATTGTATCGCCTGCTTGGTCGCATGATGCCAAATGGTTGGCTTATGTTTCATTTGAGAAAGTAACGCCTGCTGTTTATATTCAAGCGTTGCGTACCGGTAATAGACAACTTGTGAGTCATTACCACGGGATCAATGGGGCGCCTGCTTGGTCTCCGGATGATCATTATTTAGCGCTTGCTTTATCTCGCGATCAAGCGAATCCAAAAATTTATGTACTCAATTTAATAAATCAGCAATTAAAACAAATAACCTCTGGTTCAGGTATTGATACAGAACCAAGTTGGTCGCCAGACGGTCGTTCTTTATTGTTTACCTCAGACAGAGCAGGCAGCCCTCAGATCTATCAAGTTGAATTAGACAGCGGAATCGTGCATCGTATCAGTTTTGTTGGCCCTTATAATGCGCGTGCATCATTTGCACCGAATGGACAATCCATTGTGATGCTGCATCGTCAGGAGAATGGCTATACTATAGCGTTGCAAGATTTAAGCACAGGTACAGTACATGTACTCACTGACTCGGGTTATGAACAAGCACCTAGTTTTTCGCCCAATGGATGTATGATTTTATATGAATCAGATCAAGCGTATCATCAAGGTGGTTTGCGCACAGTGGCTACAGATGGGCGCATTGATTTATCTGTGCCCACCTTACAGGGTGATGTGCAAGATCCAGTATGGTCACCTTTTTTATCTCCTTAAAGTGTTTAAAAAATCGGAGTTCAGTTATGTTTAGAAAAATATATGGTTGCTTATTTATTTTTTGTCTCGGTTTTTTAGTGGCCTGCTCAACACCGGTGGCCAATCATGATCAACACGGGCGTGTAGACAATCAAATAGCGGGTGATGTTATTCATACACAAGGTTTAGGCCCGGATTCTGATTTGCAACGTGCCTCGCTGACTGTTGGAAATCAAATTTATTATTTTGATTTTGATCAAAGCACGGTGCACGATGCTGATTTAACTTCCGTTCAAGTACAAGCACATTATTTGATACAACATCCTAAACGTAAGGTGCTATTGACTGGCAATACAGATGAACGTGGAAGTCGAGAATACAATATTGGTTTAGGGCAACGTCGTAGTGAGGCGGTCGCTAATTTATTATTAGCCAGCGGTGTGCGCAAACAACAATTGATCGTAGTGAGTTACGGTGCTGAAAAGCCCATAGCTCTAGGTCATACTGAAGCTGATTATGCTAAAAATCGTCGTGTTGAATTGCGTTACCAAAACTAGAGTTTGGAGTTCCTTATGTATTTAATCCGATGCGTTTGTTTATCGCTGATTTTTTTAGCTATCCCGCAGCCGCAGGCTTATGCAGATTTGCCTCCTGTGGTTGATATGTATTCAGATCAGCCACAGGCGCAGGATGAAAATACACAGGAATCGGATGCCACGGAACCGGTGTCTGAACCGTCTCAACAAGAAGTGGTCCCCGTGCCTGAAGAATCACCTGCGCGATCGTCTACGCCATCGCGCGCGCAACGACTCAACGTTATTGAACGTCAATTGGCAAACATGACGCCACTTATTAATCAAATCAGTGAGCTGCGTCAACAGATTCAGAATTTGCAAAATCAATTAGATATACAACAACATAATTTGCAACTGCTGCAAGCTAAAAGTTCTGTGTCAGGCGCGATAGCAGCGAGTCAGGCGCCATCGACGTCTGTGTCTGTACAAAACTCGGATAAAAATTATTTAAATAAATTAGCGAACGTTCAAGAGCAAACAATCAATCGCTTAGGATCAACCGCTTCAGCCGCGCGGACCGTGGCGGGTGATGATCTAGAATCAGCTGAAGTGGCCTATCAAGCCGCTTTTACTTTTTTAAAAAATAATAATTATTCATCTGCTACTCATTCGTTTGAACATTTTGTTAAGCAATATCCGGAAAATATGAATACGGCTAATGCGCGTTATTTTCTCGGGCAGTTGTATTTATTGCAAGGAAATCCTGAAGAATCGATCGCGCGTTTTCAAGTATTTTTGCAACAATATCCACAGGATACTAAAGTGCCTGATGCTTTGTTGCAGCTAGGATTGGCGTATTTCGCTAAAGGGAATAAAAATAGAGCAATCGCTACATTTCAACATATCATTTCTAAGTATCCAAAAACAGATGCGGCTGTTTCTGCTAAAACACGTTTGCAGCAATTGCAAGCGCCTGTGACAAGTCGTGCTATGAATCATAAGCGAGTTGTTTAAGTGTGCTAATATGCGTTTTGCTTTAGGTATTTCGTATGATGGTACTGCGTATCACGGTTGGCAAAAACAAGCAGAACATCTTACCTTACAAGCTACATTGGAGCGGGCTTTATCACAGATAGCAGATCATGCTGTGACTGTGACTTGTGCAGGGCGTACTGACAAAGGGGTACATGCGTTAGGCCAGGTTGTTCATTTCGATACACAGTCGCATCGCACGAATCGTGCCTGGCAATTGGGCACAAATAGTTTATTGCCTCCTGATATTCGTGTTGAATGGATACAAGAAGTAGCTGAACAATTTCACGCACGTTTTTCTGCTAAAGCACGCAAATATGTCTATATCATTTTGAATCAATCCAGCGCGAGTGCTCTAGGACATCGATACGTCATGCATTGCTCAGAAGTTTTGCATGTGGATTTGATGCAGTATGCAGCGGACTATTTATTAGGCGAGCATGATTTTACTTCATTTCGTGGTGCGGATTGTCAATCACGTTCAACGGTGCGCACTGTGTATGCATGCAAAGTGTATCAGCGTGATCAATCTTTCATTCATATCGAAATAACCGCAAATGCGTTTTTACAACACATGGTACGTATTATTGTTGGTAGCTTGATCACGATTGGTACGGGCGCACAGGAGCCAAGTTGGATGCAAGCTGTGTTACTTGCAAAAGATCGACAACGAGCCGGTAGCACTGCTAAGGCAAATGGTTTGTATTTATTGGATGTATTGTATCGAGAGTCTTTACCGAAACCGCGATCGATTTGTCCTTTTTTGCGTTCATCAGCTCTTTTCTAAAACTCTCGTACTACGTTGCCTACCCATTAACTGTCATTTGTTTTAACTCATACCTCGTTTTTCCTTTGAACAGAAGGAACTGCTTAAAGAATTACTCAAGACGGAAGTAGAGCAGTCGCTAAAGCTTTTGAGTAACATAAAATGCACTCATAAAAATTGATCGAGGCAACTCGAGGTTTAATGAACCTATTGCAGGCTGTTCTAGAATCGCTTAGACTAACGAACTTGCAATAAATTTTAGAGGAATCGGGTTTATGTACGCGGTGATTGCCTCGGGTGGTAAACAATATAAAGTAGAAACAGGTCAGTTGCTTGCGATTGAGCAGGTAACAGCCAACGTGGGAGAAACAATCGAATTTCCCACTTTAATGGTTGTTAATGACGACGATCTAAGTGTGGGTGCGCCGTATCTGAACACCAAAGTAAAAGCCGCTGTGATTGAACACGGACGAGGTAAGAAAATCAAGATCATTAAATTTAGACGACGCAAGCATTATCGTAGACAAATGGGGCATCGTCAAAATTATACGATGGTGAAAATCACTGAGATTGCATAAAGATAAAAGGGTTGATCTATGGCACATAAAAAGGCAGGTGGTAGTACACGCAATGGTCGTGATTCAATTTCTAAGCGACTCGGAGTAAAACGTTTTGGTGGAGAACAGGTTTATCCAGGCGTCATTATCGTGCGTCAGCGCGGCACCTGTTATCATGCTGGTGATAATGTCGGGATGGGTACGGATCATACTTTATATTCTCTCGTTGTTGGCAATGTGAAATTTGTTCGTAAGGGACCTAAATTAAAACGCTATATTTCTGTTATTCCTACATTGTTACAAGAATCGCAGGAAGTTCAGTGAGCGTTCTGCACGTTATTTTTTATAAATATCTTGCATGAAATTTCTTGATCAAGTTGTCATTCGTGTTCAGGCCGGTAAAGGTGGAAATGGTTGCGTTAGTTTTCGACGAGAAAAGTTTATTCCTTTCGGCGGTCCTAATGGGGGCGATGGGGGCGATGGGGGTAGTGTTTATGTCCAAGCCAACTCTGGTTTAAACACTCTCATTGATTTTCACCCTAATCGTTTGTACAAAGCACAGCAGGGTGAACATGGATCTGGATCTGATTGTACTGGGAAGCAAGGACGAGATTTAGTATTAGCCTTGCCAGTGGGTACAGAAATATTTGATGACTCTACTTCAGAGCTTATAGGTGATTTAACACAGTCACAGCAGCGTTTGTTAGTGGCTCAAGGAGGGCAACATGGCTTAGGCAATATACGTTTTAAAAGCAGTACAAACCGTAGTCCAAGACAATGTACACCCGGTCAAGCAGGACAGGAGCGTCATTTAAAATTATCTTTAAAATTATTATCTGATGTTGGCTTATTAGGATTACCTAATGCGGGGAAATCGACATTAATTCGTGCTGTGTCTGCAGCCACGCCTAAGGTTGCTGATTATCCATTTACAACACTGCAACCTCATTTAGGCGTTGTACGCTGTGGCCTTGAACGTAGTTTTGTGATCTCCGATATACCTGGATTGATTGCAGGAGCGGCTGATGGCGCTGGACTGGGTATACAATTTTTAAAGCATTTAGAGCGTACACGTTTACTATTACATGTATTAGATATTGCCCCTATTGATGCCAGTGATCCGGTCGATAATTTTCGACTTATCGAGCACGAGGTTATGCGTTATAGTCCTCGTTTGGCAAATAAGCCTCGTTGGCTGATTTTCAATAAATTGGATTTATTACCCGCGCAACAGCGTGCTGATTATTGCGATTCGATTGTGCGACAGTTGCCAGCTATGGCAAAAATTGCATGTATTTCTGCAATACAGCATTTAGGTACGCTGCAGTTGTGCAGGCAGATCATAGAATTTTTAGACAGTACGGATGATACGTCTGGCTCATTAGTTTTTACTTGAGCGTAATTCATCTTGAGATTATCATCTGTTGCGATGATCACGATGAAATAATGTTTATGCAATTACGATATCTTCCTAATATCATTACGTGTATACGGTCTGTGCTGATCCTGCCCCTGTTGTGGGTTCTATTACAGCAGGATTATCGCTCTGCTTTTTATTTATTTTGTTTTGCGGGATTAACAGATGGATTGGATGGTTTGCTTGCACGCTTGTTTAATTGGACGAGTAAATTTGGTGCTTTGATGGACCCAATTGCTGATAAAGTATTATTGGTGAGCAGTTTTATCGCTTTAGTTTATTTACAAAAGATACCTTTTTGGTTTGCTTCTGTCATGATTGGACGTGATCTTTGGATTGTATTGGGCGCTTCACTTTATCGTTACTATATTGGTTCTGTTACCTATCGTCCTATTTTTATTAGCAAGCTAAATACTGTATTGCAGCTCAGCTTAATTTTATTGTTATTAGTAGATGCAGGATTTTTTAGTCTCTCGCCTTGGATAATATCCAGCCTATTTCAATTAACTTTTGTGACCACCGTTGTCAGCGCGTTTCAGTATACCTGGATTTGGGGACGACAGGCGTTGTGTAACGCATGATGAACACAAAAGAGTTAATTGAGATTTAATGGTAGCTTTGCCTGTGCAACTTATCTTACCTATAAAATTTCATGACACTCTAACTTTTCAAAGTTTTTATCCTGGTCAAAATCGTACACTTTTGAATTATTTGCATAGTTTTATTTTAAAAAAGGCAGGATGCTATCTCTACTTATGGGGTCATAGAGGTGTTGGTTGTACCCATTTATTACGTGCCAGTTGTCATCAAGCCCAATTGCAAGGATTCACAGCACTTTATTTTTCTTTAGCGGAGCTCATTCGCCTAGGCACACCGGCAGTTCTGGAAGATTTAGATGTTCATTCCTTAGATTTTGTTTGTATCGATGATCTAGAACGTATTGCTCAGCATCGAATTTGGCAGGATATTTTATTTCATACTTATAATCGCTTGCAGGATTATAACGTACGTTTGATTCTGGTAGCTAAGAAAGTACCCCATCATTTAGGTTTAGTTTTACCTGATCTTGTTTCACGCCTATCGGGTGGTGTATTGTTTCAAGTACAAGGTTTGCCAGATTCAGAAAAAATATCTGCGCTTAAATATTATGCACGCTGCAAGGGGCTTGTATTACTGGACGAAGTGGCGCAATTTCTTTTGCTACGTTTGCCTCGTGAGATATCTGTATTATTCGCTGCCTTGGATCAATTAGATAATGCTTCGCTTGCTTTGCAGCGTAAGTTAACCATACCGTTTGTAAAAACAATTCTAAAGTTATAGCGTAGATTTACTGTACTAGATATCAAAGGTCTAAGCATCTTATCTTAAAGCAAGAAAATCAGTGAACACAAACCAATTTAAATCGTTTTCCACAGAAAGCAAGGGCAAGCTTCAAGATAGATTGACTCCCGCGTTGTCTTGCTTCAGCGTAATAAGCCTGTGTTTCAATCTGTTCCAAGGCGTGTTTCGCAGCCTTCCCTAAAGCTTCATCGATCCGTTTCAAAGAAGGTTTTTTGACGCCGGATAATCGTACCCGCTTGAATTCCATCAATAAACTTAGTTTCTTCGGATCCTTCGATAAAATGAAATAATCATACCGCCCGTAGCCGCTTTCTTTATTTGATTTCAATTCATATGCCGGATGCGATTGTAAATGCGCCGTCAGTCCTGTCATGAATCCATGATAAAACGCTTCTGGCTCTTTACTTAAATCATGTACGCTGATCGTGTTCTCTAATAAAAATCGAAAGGATTCTTCAAACGCAGGAATATCTCCTTGTAATAATTCCTCTA
>JABDAQ010000006.1 GCA_013289115.1 Gammaproteobacteria bacterium | reverse complement strand
TATGCCTCAGGAATTTAAACTCGCTATTGTAGGCGCCACGGGTTTAGTTGGTAGGACTATTCTAGCGATCTTAGAACAACGTAATTTTCCTGTAAAAACTGTGTATGTATTGGCGAGTGAGCGTTCAATCGGTAGCAGTCTATCTTTTAAAGGTGAATCACTTTTGCTTGAGAACCTAGCAGAATTTGATTTTCATAAAGTTGATCTTGTTTTTTTTTCAGCGGGTAGCACAATTTCTTTAGAGTATGTTCCGAAAGCGGTTGCGGCAGGCTGCTTAGTGATCGACAATACAGCTTCATTTCGTTATGAAGAACAAGTACCGCTTGTTATTCCAGAAGTAAATGCCGAAGCTTTAAAGCATTATCCGTGTTCCGGTATTATTGCCAACCCTAATTGTTCTACGATTCAACTGTTATTGGTAGTCAAACCGATTCATACAGCCGTAGGTGTTACACGAATTAATGTATCTACCTATCAATCGGTATCAGGTGCGGGCCGCAAAGCAGTACAAGAATTAATTGAACAAACAGGTAGATTGATCAATGGTTTAGCGGTGGAAGCCAAAGCATTTAGCAGTCAGATTGCATTTAATGTAATTCCTCACATTGATCATTTTCAGGAAAATGGCTACACCCGAGAAGAGATGAAAATGCTGTGGGAAACGAGAAAGATTTTGAACGATGATAGGATTGTCGTTAATGCGACTGCAGTAAGAGTACCTGTGCTCTATGGTCATTCCGAATCAGTACATCTAGAAACTAAGCGAAAGATCAGTGTGACTAAAGTCAAACAATTATTAAAAAAAGCCCCGGGACTAGTAGTATTAGATCGGCGTGCAACACGAGGTTATCCGATGCCCGTCACGCACAGTGCGCATCATGATGAGGTTTTTGTGGGTCGTATTCGAGAGGATATTTCACATCCACAGGGGTTAAATTTTTGGATCGTAGCAGATAATATTCGCAAAGGTGCTGCACTCAATGCGGTGCAAATTGCAGAGTTGATGATTCGTGATCATTTTTGATTCGAATGATTATTCATGGAATAGCACTCGTTATCTTTTTCAATTAATCAAATAATAAAACATAAAATAAGTGAGTTATAAATGCCTATTCTTGGTGAGTTTAATCAAGACTGCCATGTTTGTTTTTCTATTAGTATTGGTGAAGAAAAACAAACAGGTAATTACACTTCTCAGATGCTGAAGGAAATACAAGAAAACCCCAAGATTAAAAGAGTTACTTTACTCAAAGCCTCTACATTGCAGAGATATAACATTGAGATTAAAGAAGGCTTATCACCTGAAGAAGCTGAAGAACAATCTAAAAAACGTGCAGTGAAGTGGGAAGAAGTTGATAATGATGTTTGCATCAAAGAACTGAAAAAATCAGGCAAATTAGAAGCTATCAAGGACTGGGATGATTATAGATTAAGTCCACAGTTTTCCGATTATTTACAAAAAGTAAAAGCACTATACGAAGAAAATAGAAATTTTCGCCGAACAGTTAATAGCACTGTAAATTTTTTTTATAATAAAATAAATGCAGATGTTAAGAAACATAGGAGCGAGTCATTCATAAAAGAAAAATTGAGAGGATATTTAATGGAAGAGTGCGCTGTTCTCGTTCTTATAACTAATGAAAATATATATGATTATGAAATTTATCCAGGTGAGCGTAATCGAGCTATGGAGGTAGCTTATAATAAATTAAGCAGTGCTAATAAAATGATTGCTAGGCCGATAACGTTATTATCCGATGCTAACTTGAAGCAAGATCAGGCACAACTCATCAGCCATGATGATGTTTCTAATTGTAAGGTCAATGTTATTATTCAAGAGAAGTCTGTTTCTCTTTTCAGTATTTTTAATTCTAATAATCAACAACCTATTGAAGATAGTTATAAACGAGAACATTCGCAGTCAATATAAAAAATAGGATAAACGGAGTAAGGGCATAGTATTTATGATATTTAATTTAAATGATATTGCGCTAAAAGCGAAAGAGTTAGCATTCGACGCACTTTTTGCGCAGCTACCTGTTGGTTTTTATTGGATGGATTCAGAAGGTATTTTATTGGGATGCAATGAAGTAATTTTAAAGAATTTAAACTTAACAATCGAAAAATTTGTTGGAAAACACGCTGTAGATTTAACGAGCAAACAAGCATGGGAAAATTCAAAAGCAGTGATGACAACATGTAAAAATATTACAGTAGAGGAAATTCATGAAAAGCTCGATGGTGAGAAAATTACTTATTTGAGTATAAAAAGCCCGATACAAGATTCTAACAATAGAGTCATTGGTTTATTAGGAATATCCATTGACATAACCGAACGCAAACGAATGGAAGCTGAGCTATACAAAGCGAAAGAAAAGGCAGAGGCAGGAAATCGTTCTAAAGATGCTTTTATTTTAAACATGGCGCATGACATACGGACCCCATTAACCGGGATGATTCACATGTCGGAAGATCTCAGGGAGATGGTTGCTAACAACGAAGAAGCATTGCAACGCGCGCAATTGCTGGAACAATCCTCGCGACGCTTACATGAACTGTTAGAAAGCGTGCTCGAATTAAGTAAAGCAGAATACATTCATGAAGATGAGATCAAAAAGGAAACAATTGATTTGCGTAAGATGGTGCACAATCTACGTGATTTAATGTTACCTTCCATTAAAAGCAAAGGGTTAGTACTTAAAATTGATCTGGATGCTGAGATACCGAATCATCTCGAAACCGATCGACTTAAACTCGAACGGATTTTACTCAATCTCACGGCGAATGCGATCAAATTCACGGAGAAAGGAGAGATTAATGTATCGTTTCGTTGTTTATCCAAACAGAAAGACAAAGCACGGATTGAGTTATGTATTCGTGACACAGGCATAGGAATTCCATCCGATCAACGCGCTAAGATCTTTGATCGTTTCGTCAAGGTACATCCCTCCTATCGCGGGCTATACAAAGGCCATGGAGTAGGATTATTTATCGTCAAGCAATACGTAGAAGCGTTGGGCGGTACAATCACCGTAGAAAGTAGCTTAGGGCAGGGCACGACGTTTACGATTGTTTTAGAATTATCGATCGCAACAGAATTAGATCGATCTGATCAAACAGAAACGGTCCTAAAACCTGAAGCTCTGGAGAATCTAACCGTTCAAAAAGTTCAGGAATTGACACAACAAAAAACGGATTTATCAGGATCAAGCCAACGCATTTTATTAATCGAAGATGATTTAGCGGCGCGTTTAGGGGCACAATCGCGATTAAAGCAATCCGGGTATCAGGTAGCGACCGCCGAGAATGCAGTCAATGCGTTAAAGATTTTAAAAGAAAAGGAATTTGATTTAATACTCAGCGACATTGGTTTGCCCGATGGAGATGGCATGGAACTTACGCAACAGTATCGTGTTTGGGAAAAGAGAAACAGAAAAAATCGAATCCCGATTGTTGCCTTAACGGGCCATGCAGGTGAAGAAGCCAAAGAAAAGTATTTAGCATCTGGAATGGATCGTGTTTTTGTAAAGCCACTCAAAGAAAGCGATATTAAAGAAATTCAGACTATTTTAGAGCAAGCCAAACCTAAAGCGTTAAGCAGTTACCCACTCTTTGATGAAGCGCAAGCACGTACGCTGTTTGATGAAACCGATCTAAAAGATATCATACAAGTGGCTTTACAATCTTGGGATGAAGAGTTGGTGATTTTAAGGGAAGCCCATGCGCAACAGAATTGGAAAAAGATTGCATTTCAAGCACATAAATTAAAGGGAGGAAGTACCTATGTTGGCGCATCACGATTGAATGCTGTGTGTACAGAGCTTGGCAGCGTTTTGTCTGAGCAAGATCAGACTACACCTGAAGATTTATTTCAGCAGTTAGTGCAAATTGTTGAAGAAACACATCAATTGCTACAACGTTGGTTGAAAAATTAGATTTTTAATAAATTTTCTTGCGAGGGTTTATGACTCACTGTGAATTTCGTTATTGGCTAAAAGGGTTTTATGAATTAGCAGACGATCTGAAGTTAGATTTAAGGCAACTAAAAATCATTAGAAATCATGCGAACTTAGCAGAAACGACTGAAAGAAAATTGGATGCAGATATTCCACTTTTTTTAGATCAAATTGAACGCCATAAAGATAAGCCGGAAGAAATAAAGAGGTTGTTGGAACAAATTTGTTGCCTTAAAGATCTTTCCAATAGCAAGGAGGCGTGATAAGTTAGCGGATTGAAGTGAACCTGAGGAGATAAGGAAATCTCATGAGGCATGTAGTAAGGAAGATAGGAGCGGTTGGTTTAGGGCTAATAGCGCTGATCGTTTCTGCAGCGCAAGATCCCATTGGTTGGACGGAGTTGAGCGAGATTTCGAGCAGTACAATGCAAGGAAGTAATTACAGCGCGACGTATCGGTTCACGAGTCATCTACCGTTCACGATGCCGACGCCGCTGACGATTCAACTCATCGCCTCAAGTAGATTCAGTAAAAGCGATCAGTGTACTGGGCGACAATTACAGTCTAATGAAAGTTGCGACGTAGTCGTCAATTATGCACCCCAAGGCGATTCATCCTCCGCGTACTATCAACTCGTGATGCGCTACGCACGAGACGTTGTGCCATTACCCAAGCGTTTGACGCATACGCAGTCTGTTTCTGCTCCAGTTGTAAATCTGGCGATGAGCGCAACGCTTCCGCTATCTGCACAAATCAGCACGAACTATAGTTATCCCGTCAGTTTTACGCTCAGCAACACAACAGGCATCACATTAACGAATCTCACGCTCACGGCGAATGCACTACCCAATGATGCCAGTTTTGTGCCGAATGGAACGGACTGCGGAACAAATTTAGGCGTCAATCAAAGCTGTAGCTACAGCGGTATTTACATCACAGGGAGTATAACCGGCACGAGCGGCGTTACTCTGCACGCGAATTACGATCAAAACACAAATGGTGTAGACGATACGAGTAGTACCACGATCTCTCTCCCGAATCTCGTCATCAATCTAGCAACGACCTTACCCGCGGCGATCAGCACAAACAGTACGTATCCCGTCAGTTTTACCCTGACCAACAATTCGTCTTTTGTCTTAACTACGCTCACGTTAACACCCGGTGCGACGCCGAATGATGCTAATTTTATACAAACCGCGACCGATTGCGGAACCAGTTTACTGCCCAATCAAACCTGCACTTATACCGGACAATACACAACTGGCGCGACACCCGGTTCTGGTACCGCTACGATCAACGCAAGTTATGATCAAAGCTACACAACAACGCCTGGGAGTAGCACCGCTCAAATAGCTACCCCGAATCTCCAGATTCAAGTACAAGGGAATAATGCTTTACCGCTCCAAGTCGACACCAACACCGATACCCCGGTCAGCTTCACTCTACAAAATCAATCTCCCTTTGCGCTCACAGGACTTCTTTTTGAACCCAGCGCATCCCCCGTAGACGCCGATCTTGAATTCAACCCAAGCAGCACAACCTGTGGCAGTACCTTACTGCCCAATCAAACCTGTACGGTCGCAGGAACCTACCAAACCAACGCCTTAGCGGGACCCGGTTCAGCCCAAATCCAAGTCAGCTACGATCAGAATCCAAACGTACAAACTGGCACGAGCTCCACCCAGGTAGTGACGACCGATGCCAGTTTGGTCGTCACAAACAAACTGCCAATCAATAGCAGCACGAACAGTGTCAACCCGATCAGTTTTCAATTAACAAACAACGCGGCCGTTCCTCTCACAGGACTCACACTTACCCAGACAAGCACACTTGGATCCTTTAACGTCACCTCCAACACCTGCACGAGTTCCTTAGCGCCCAGTACAAGCTGTAACTACACAGGCAACTATACTGCAGGAACCACCGCCGGTTCCGGGTCTGTTGTCGCGCAAGCCACGTTCAATGAAGGCAGCAGCAATCCATCGACCACCAGTACAAGCGTATCTGCCCCGAATGTCACGATCACTCCGGCGGTATCTCCTTTACCCAATAACGTCAGTACGAACAGCGCCTATCCGGTCAGTTTTACGGTCAGCAACCAATCCGCGTTCGCGATCACCGGGCTCATTCAGGCCTCCAGTGCTACCCCCACCGATGCTGATTTTCAAATCAACACCACTACCTGCGGATCGTCCTTAGGTACAAACCAAACCTGTCAAATTTCAGGTAGCTATCAAACCAATGCTATGACAGGGTCAGGGTCTGCACAGGTTTATTTAAGCTACGACCAAAACCCTACAGGCCAAGCCGTCGGCACTAGTCCAACGACCGTTACAGCGCCTACGCTGATTGTGACACCGATCCTCCCTTTACCTCAACAATTAGGAACAAACAGCCCTTATTACATTACCTTCACCTTAACCAATCAATCTCCATTTGACTTAACGCAGCTTACGCTCATCCCCACCGCCTCCAATCAAGCGACCTTGATCGAAAGCTCAACCGACTGCACCGACAGTCTAGTAACAGGCGCCACCTGTTACTTCTTCGGACTTTATACCAGCGGTACAAGCGTAGGGAATTCCTCAGCGAATCTACAGATTGGGTACGATCAAAATCCGGTGGGCACCCAAGCAAGTACATCTACTGCGATTCAAAACGCGAGCGTCAACTTCACGGCTTCAACGAAATTACCGGATACCATGAGTACCCAAAGTACTATGCCTGTGAGTTTTACACTCGTAAACACTTCCGCTTTTCCGTTGACCGGACTTTCATTTCTGCCGACCGCAAGCAACGGCATGTTTCAAGTCGATCCTAACGCAACAACCTGTACCAGCACTTTAGCCGTGAGCGCAAACTGTATCTATGCAGGCAACTACACCGCGGGAACGACCGCGAGCGCTGGCAGCGTCGCGGTCCAAGCGCAGTATGATCAAGGCAGTAGTAATCAATCCAGTCCCACCGCGATTTCCGCGCCGAACTTAGTTATTACACCCACACCACCTTTGCCTCAAAACCTAAGCACGAATAGTAGTACGTCGTTGACGTTTACTTTAACGAATAATTCAACGTTTACTCTTACGCATCTTGTGCTCACTCCCAGTGCAACGCCCGGTGATGCATCCTTGACTCAAACTTCCAGCAACTGCACAAGTTCTTTAGCGCCCAATGGGACGTGTAATTTTACCGGAACCTATACAACCCAAACAACAACGGGTCCTAGCATTGCAACCTTGCATGCCGCTTACGATCAAAATTCAAATGGAACTAATGGAATTAGCACAACTGCTCTATCAAATCCTGATGTGGACTTTCTTGTATCGCAATTACCTGCGGCAATGAACAGTGGTAACATAGCTACAGTTACTTTTACGTTAAAAAATAGTTCTGCTTTTGATTTGACATCAGTCACGATCACTTCAACTAATACGAATGGATCCTTCAGTCTGAATTCGAGTGCTAGCAATTGTAGTGGTACTTTAGAAGCAGGCCATCAATGTAATTATTCCGGTACTTTTACCGCAGGTGCCATCGCGGGTAGGGCTAACATAGTTGCCACCGCGACTTATTCGCCTCAAGGAACGAAGTCTCAAATCGCTTCCACTACTGTCTCTATTGCTCCCGCTATCTATGTTGGGGTCGTTAGTCAAGGCTTGTATAAAAGTCTTGATAGCGGGGCTACATTTACTCAAATCGCTAAGAATTCTATAGGAAATTCTACGGTGAGTAGCTTATTAGTATTAGGTAATACTATCTATGCAGCCACTTCTAACGGCTTATATCAAAGTACGGATACTACTGCTAATTCTTTTACTTTGATTGCTCAAGATTCTATAAACACTAGTTATGTGGCAAGCCTCGCGATAGGTAATGGTGTTTTGTATGCAGGCGTAGTAACTGATGAGGGTTTATATAAAAGCACTAATAGCGGCAGTAGTTTTACTAAGGTAGCTACTGTAGGAGGGGATAGCCCGTCCAGTCTTGCGGTAGAGTCAGATAATCAAGCCGTTTATGTGGTGGGTGCCCTTTCTGGTTTATATCAAAGTCTCAATAATGGCAGCGCTTTAACCAAAGTTATAGATGATGTAGGATTAGGACAGGTTGCAATAACGAGTGATGACAAAATTTATGCAGGATCTATTCACGAGACTAACTCATTATATAGAAGTAATGATGGCGGTCATACTTTTCCTCTTATTCCTTTTTCTAATAATTCTAACAAGATGGGAGCAACGGCTCTTTTGGCAGTGGGTAGTACCATTTATGTAGGTACTAGTCAGGGTACTGTTTATCAAGGTAGTAGTGATGGGAGTAATTTTATTCAGATTGGGTCTGGATCTACAGGAAATAATGCCATACAAAGTTTATTAATAGTAGGCAACACTGTTTATGCAGGCACTATAGGTTTATATGAAAGTACGGGAGGTGGTGCTTTTACTCTAGTTCCTTCCATAAATAGCTCATTTGTAATAAAGAGTCTTTTAGCTCATTAATCAGGCTCAGATAAATAAAATCTCCTATTAAATCTGACATAAATTAATCTACGTTAATTTTTATCTTCTCAATCCTAATCCAAACGCTGACATACACCATCTTGTGATCATTTCTCATTGAAACCACAGCATATTGTGGTTATAGTTGCTAAAGTAATTTTTAAATCCCCAATCAACCCTCTTTAAATTTTCTATTATCGTAAGGAGTCAGCATGAGTGGGTTTCAGCTTGAATCCGTTGGTATTGTAAATGATAGGATCAACGTAGTTATCCAAGATGATATGCATGAATCTTGTAAACTTACGCATATCATAAAACGCGATGGACAACGTGTTACTTATGATCCAGATAAGATCCGTGTTGCGTTAACCAAAGCGTTTGCAGCGGTAGAAGGCGGCGTATACGCCATCGATTCTAAACGCGTCTTGCTTCAGGTTACACAACTGACAGAACAGATTCATACTAATTTGCAAACACATAGCTACGAACATCCAAGTGCTTTACATATTGAAACAATTCAAGATCAAGTTGAGTTAGCCTTAATGCGTGCGGGGCATCATCAAGTAGCACGCGCTTATGTTTTATACCGAGAAAGACGGCATCAAGATCGTCATCATCAACAGCGAACTTTGCAGATCCGTGTACTAGAGGCTGATGGAAAATCGCATGACTTGGATGGTGCTTCTTTACAGCAAATCATTAAGAAAGCGTGCGCAGATTTATCCGATGTTGATCCTGCACTGATTTGGCGAGAAACAGCGCGTGCTTTATACGATGGTATGCCAATAACAGAATTGGATAAAGCTTTGATCATGAGTAGTCGTGCTTTAGTTGAACGGGATCCTAATTACAGTTATGTAACAGCACGTTTTTTATTACGTACACTTTATAAAGAAGCGACTGCTTTTTTAAATTCTGATTGCTTGCTTGCTGCCTCCACTGTGCCTGATTATTCTAATTATTTTTTTCACTACATTAATAAAGGTGTTGCCTTAGGTTTGTTGAGTCCTCAGTTGCAAACATTTGATTTACATAAACTAGCTCAAGCATTAGTTCCACAACGCGATCAGCAATTTACGTATTTAGGGTTGCAAATTTTATACGATCGTTATTTTCTACACAGCAACGAGATTCGTTTTGAGTTGCCTCAAGCGTTTTTTATGCGTGTTGCAATGGGATTGGCCATTCATGAATCTGAAAAAGAGCAGCGCGCTATTGAGTTTTATCAATTATTATCCAAATTTGATTATATGGTCTCGACGCCTACCTTATTTAATTCTGGAACGCTGAAGCCCCAATTATCCAGCTGTTTTTTAAGTACGATACCGGATGATTTAGACGGTATTTACAGCGCTATCAAAGACAATGCTTTGCTATCAAAATTTTCAGGTGGTTTAGGAAATGATTGGACGCCGGTGCGTGCGATGGGTGCGCGTATTAAAGGTACCAATGGTAAATCTTTGGGCGTGGTTCCTTTCTTAAATGTTGCCAATGCATCAGCGGTTGCTGTAAATCAAGGCGGGAAACGCAAAGGCGCGGTTTGTGCTTATTTAGAAATCTGGCATTTAGATATCGAAGAATTTTTAGAATTGAGAAAAAATACGGGGGATGATCGGCGTCGTACACATGATATGAATACCGCAAGTTGGATTCCTGATTTATTTATGAAACGTGTTTTGCAATCAGAATCTTGGACTTTGTTTTCTCCCGATGAAACACCGGATTTGCACGATTTGTATGGTTTAGATTTTGAACGTCGTTATGAATACTATGAACGACAGGCAGAAATCGGCAAATTGAAGAACTTTAAAAAATTACCTGCTGTTAATGTATGGCGTAAATTACTTAATATGTTATTTGAAACAGGGCATCCTTGGATTACGTTTAAGGATACTTGCAATCTACGTTCGCCTCAACAACATGCAGGCGTGATTCATAGTTCTAATCTGTGTACTGAAATTACCTTAAACACTTCAGCACACGAGGTGGCTGTTTGTAATTTAGGCAGTGTTAATTTAGCGCAACATATCAATTCAAATCTTGAAATTGATCGAGAAAAACTAAAAAAAACAGTGCGAACGGCTATGCGTATGCTGGATAATGTGATCGATATTAATTACTACACAATTCCACAAGCACGGCATTCTAATTTAACTCACAGACCCGTTGGGCTTGGTATGATGGGCTTTCAAGATGCTTTGTATCAATTGCGTATTCCGTATGCTTCTGAAGAGGCAGTTGTTTTTGCTGATCGTTCTATGGAACTGATCAGTTATTACGCTATTGAGGCATCTAGCGACCTATCATTAGAACGCGGTGCTTATTCAAGTTTTTCTGGTTCACTTTGGAGTCAAGGTATTTTACCTATTGATAGTCTAGAAATTTTGCAGCAAACACGCGCTAACTATTTTCAGCAAGATCGTAGCCAAACCTTAGATTGGGATCGTCTGCGACACAAAATTATGCGAGATGGTATGCGTCATTCAAACTGCATGGCGATTGCACCGACTGCTACAATTGCCAGTATTTTTGGGGTTACGCAATCGATCGAGCCGACGTATCAGAATTTATTTGCCAAATCAAATATGTCAGGCGATTTTACAGTGATTAATCCGTATTTAGTGAAGGATCTGAAGAAACGACAGCTATGGGATTCGGTCATGATCAATGATCTGAAATACGAAGATGGTAGCGTAAAACGTATTGATCGTATTCCAATTGAATTGAAACAATTATATGAAACTGCTTTTGAATTCGACACGACCTGGTTGATTGAAGCAGCATCTCGTCGGCAAAAATGGTTAGATCAATCACAATCACTCAATCTATATTTAGCGAATCCCTCAGGTAAAAAATTAGATGCTTTATATAAATTAGCTTGGTTGAAAGGGTTAAAAACCACTTATTATTTGCGAACGTTAGGTGCAACGCATGTCGAGAAATCAACCGCATCGGGTAAAAATCAATTAAATGCCGTATCGCCCAATCAACCCAAGGCTTGTTCTTTATTAGAACCGGATTGTGAAGCCTGTCAATAAACATTTATTTTTGGAGTTTAACTATGTCGGCAGTATCTGATACTCGTTTGTCCGGATTAACCGGTTTGGAATCAATTGAATTAGGCGCAGCACGCGTTCAAGTCGATAATAAGCGTATGATAAATTGCCGCGCTGATCTCAATCAACTTGTTCCTTTTAAATATATTTGGGCCTGGGAGGAGTATTATTTACCCGCTTGTAAGAATCACTGGATGCCACAAGAAATCAATATGGCCTGCGACATTGCACAATGGAAAGATCTCACAGGGTTGACACCCGATGAGCGTTTGATTGTGGAATATTGCCTTGGTTTTTTTTCAACAGCCGATTCGCTGGTTGCAAATAATTTGGTATTAGCTGTTTATCGTCATATTACCAATCCGGAATGTCGTCAATATCTTTTGCGTCAAGCTTTCGAAGAAGCTTTGCACACGCATGCTTATCAATATGTCATTGAAAGTTTAAGTTTGGATGAAGGACGAATTTTTAATATGTATCGCGAAGTGCCTGCAGTAGCTAAAAAAGCAGCCTGGGCTTTGCCGTTTACGGAAAGCTTAAGTGATCCAAATTTTCATACGGGTACAGCGGCTAACGATCAGCGCTTATTACGTGATTTAATTGCTTTTTATGTTGTATTTGAAGGCATATTTTTTTATGTTGGGTTTTCACAAATCTTAAGTATGGGTCGGCGCAATAAAATGCCCGGCACAGCGGAGCAATTCCAATATATTTTACGTGATGAATCGATGCATCTTAATTTTGGTATTGATATGATTAATCAAATCAAATTAGAAAATCCGCATTTATGGACAGAAGCATTTCAAAGTCAGATAATTGATCTGATCAAAGAAGGCACAGAATTGGAATATCAATTTGCGCTCGATACGTTACCGCGTGGTATTTTGGGATTAAATAGCAATATTATGTGGGATTATTTACGATTTATTGCGAACCGTCGCTTTAAACAAATCGGTTTGTTGGAGCAATATCCAGGTGTAGAAAATCCTTTGCCTTGGATGAGTGAAATTATCGATCTTAAGAAAGAAAAAAACTTTTTCGAACGGCGAGTGATTGAATATCAAACCGGTGGAGCATTAAGCTGGGATGATGCAGAGTAAAGAAGGTGAAATTTGAATTGGATGATAAAAAGGACGATTTGAGTTTCTGTCACTTCTGATACAATAGAGGTTGTTGATTTTATAGCAAGAACAAAAAATTAGGGCGGTAAAACGAAATGGCGAGCGCACCGATGAGATTTGATACCTTAGCTTGGGCAAAAAAGTTAGAGAAATCAGGGATACCTCCTCAGCAAGCAGAGGCCCAAGTTGAGCTTATTTTTCGAATCATTGATGATAATATTTGCACGAAACAAGATCTTCGCAGGATGGAAGTCCAACTCAAAGAGTTAGAATCAAAAGTAGATGTTAAGTTCAAAGAGTTAGAATCAAAAGTAGATGTTAAGTTCAAAGAGTTAGAATCAAAAGTAGATGTTAAGTTCAAAGAGTTGGAATCAAAAGTAGATGTTAAGTTCAAAGAGTTGGAATCAAAAGTAGATGTTAAGTTCAAAGAGGTAGACGTTAAATTCAAAGAGTTAGACTTAAAAGTAGACGTCAAATTCAAAGAGTTGGAATCAAAAGTAGACGTCAAACTTAAAGAATTGGATTTAAAAATAGAAGAGATTAAAAAAGAAATAGCCCAAACTAAAGAGACTTTAAGTGATAAAATTTCTAGATGGGTGTTCTGTACGGCTGCTGCTCAGACCGCTATTATCTTGGCAGTCGTTAAGCTGATACGCTAGCGGGTGGAATACGTTAGATCAATTTTTTGAGTGAATAAAAAAGCCCACTTACTCAGATTGTTCTGATCAGCAGGCTTTAGGATTTAGGCAGTTTTTCTTTTAGCTTTGCGCTTTATGCTACGTTTTACCGTAGGTCTGCGTGCTGTAGAGTGAGTTTTTGCTTTACTCACTGTACGACGACGCTTAATAGTACGCGTAGCTTTTTTTATTTTAGTTGTTGCTGTTTTCCGTTTGACTGGCATAAGATAGCTCCTTATTTAATTCACCATTCAGATAGTGTACTACAAATTTTCTAAAAAGCTAATAAATTCCCTTGACAAGAACAGACTTTTGTGAACTTTAATCATTAATTAATCTAAGAGATAATTGTTTTACTTATCTTCGGTGCAAAGAGCAATAGCCTTGAGATCAGAATACGGTGTGGCAGGTAAAAATTCATTAGTATAGCAAGTGCTTATATCATAATCTCGTTCAACGACTCCTAAATGTTTTGCATAATTGCCTACTTTATTCCAATCGCGTTCAATATTAGCTACTGTGCGAGAAAAAAACGGTAAGGTGTGAATAAAAATTTTTCGATACATCTCATTGTTTAATTTTGGCTTTAGCTGACACAATAATTCAAATGCTTCCTCAGGATGTTCTGTGGTAAATGCTGCGCCACGAACGAGTGCTTGTAAAAATCCTTTTGCTAAATTTGGATTTTTTTGAAGAATGGAATTTGGCGTAATGTACTGAATAGAACAAAAACAACAACAACCTAATCCAGCCAATTGATCTATACGTAAAAATACTGTTGGTTCACCACTTAAGGTTTCTAATTCTATTTGTTGGAAATTACTAAAACCGATTCCTATATCAATGTTAGTACGGACAATAGCGTCCACCATATTCATACCAACACATACAGTACTGTATGTATTTTGTTTTATACCCGCTGAAGACGCTAAATTGTCAATAATTTTTTTTCCAAATTCGCCAATATAGCCAATACGTTTACCAACAATATCTTTGAACGATTTAATACCACTCGATTGCAATGCTAATAAACCAGTAGGAGGTTCATCCAGCAAAGTTCCAATTGATGTAATGGGAAATCCTTTTGCTTTTGCCTCTACTGTATGAATCATTGCTTTGACAGCAAAATCTACGTTTCCTAATCCTACTATTTCAGTTACATCACTGGGTGTATTAGGTTCAAGGATTGCTAATTTAATATTTTCTTGGCGAAAATATCCTCGTGCTTGCGCTATGAATATCGGTGTGTGGTAAGGATTTGCATACCAATTAAGTAATAAGGTCGTTATCGTTTTATTGATCATAACGCTGTCTCCAGAAGAAATAGACTAAAAAATAAAAACAGCGAGGCTATGAAAAAGATCGATAAGATACTTCAGGCGTTCTTACGCTGGTGTAAACCAGATCAAGTTCAACGGGTATTTCTCAGTCGTTTTACGACACCCCGCGCCGTTATTTATTAAGGATGCTGACACCAGGATTTGAACCCGGGACCTACTGATTACAAATCAGTTGCTCTACCAACTGAGCTATGTCAGCAACGCAGGGGCGATTGTAATGAATTCACTTTGGCTTGGCAATTTTACGCAAGTATTTTCGCAAATATGGGTTAGTGTTGGAACTGCCGTGTTAGATTCTGCTGTTGATTTTGTTCTGCATCAGTAGCATTTTCATTCCTTGCAAAAAAAGCGAAACTTACAATCCCAAATAAAGGCGGTGTTTGAGGTGCTTGATTCGACTCTGCTTGAGATGTATCTGGATCTGTATTTAGCCTGTTGTCATCTGTATCATCATCCATATTTATAAGAACCAGAAAATTTCTTATTGCACTCGCTGATATCGCTACACGACATTCGTTTGATGGCAGTGGATTTACTATGTTTAACCAATCTTTTTTTCCTATTATCTCTTCTTCGGCCGCTTCTCTTGCTTGTTTTTGTGCGTTTATGACTTCTTCTGAATAGCCTTCGCTTAATTTATTAATCATATTATCAACTAATTTTTTAATTGATAGCTGAAACTCAGCCACATTAATTTCTTCTCCTTTTGCTTGTAATGATCCAAACCAATGATCAAGCGCTCGTTTAGTCATTAAATTGTTGTTCTGATTATAATAACCTACCGTGTAATTTATATCCTTATTAAAATAAAAATCATTAATAAGTTTAAAAGTACGTATGAGCTCAACATTTTCTGCTTGATTGGCATGATCCGATAGCGATTGATAGAGTTTATCGAGTAAGTTTAAAAAAGTTGTATGATCTTCTAGGGTTATTGCTCTTTCAAGATAAAGAATTTTTGTGCCAATATTCAGCAGGACTGAATTATAATTCTTGATAACTTCAAAGTAGTCTCCTTCTGGTACAGAAAACATTTGATTTAAGGTGTCGTGTTGTTGAGAATTTGGCATAGATTCATCCAATTGTAATTTTATAATGAGTAATTTTTATTCAACTTTACATTTAAGGTCATGCTTTGTCTATACTGCCAGCTTGCTTTGATTTTTCATTTTTACAAAAATTGCCTGATAGTTCAGGTGTCTATCGTATGATGGGCGATAAAGAACAAGTTTTGTATATCGGGAAGGCACGTAATTTAAAAAAACGTATTTATAGTTATACGCGACAACAGGATTCACGTATTTCTGCGATGCTGCGTCAGGTAATACGAATCGAAACAACGATTACTGAAACAGAACAACAAGCCTTGCTATTAGAATGCAATCTCATTAAACAACTACGCCCGCGTTATAATATTCGTCTACGTGATGATAAAAGTTATCCTTATTTAGCGTTAAGCAAATCTACGAATTATCCTAGCTTAAATTTATATCGCGGTCGTAGAACAAAAGAACGTGATTATTTTGGTCCTTATCCCAGTGTGGCGAGTATCCGCAGCAGTTTAAATCAACTTCAAAAATTATTTAAAATTCGTTCTTGTTCGGATTCTTTTTTTCGCAATCGTGTTCGTCCTTGTATGCAATATCAAATTAAACGTTGCAGTGGACCTTGTGTTGGCTTAATTTCTTCAGCAGATTATCAGGCTAATGTAAAACATGCTGTGCTGTTTTTGCAGGGAAAAGATCAAGCAGTTATTCATGATCTAATACAGCAGATGGAAAATGCTTCTGCCGATTTGAACTATGAACAGGCGACTGTATATCGTGATCAGATTGTATATTTACGCCAAATCCAACAGCAGAGTGCTCGAGCAACTAAAGGCGAGGTGGCCGTTGTAGCCTGCGTGCGTGTTGGTGATCATTATTGCATTTATTTTATGCCGATTCGTGCAGGTCGTTTGTTAGGAGGACGCGCTTATTTTCCTGAAGTTCCTTTATGCAGTAAAGAAGAAGAAGTAATCGCTGCATTTATTTTACATTTTTATATACAGTCAGAATCTGAATCGACGATTCCACGCACAATCATAAGTTCACATTCAATAGCACAGACTGTGCAGACAGTACTAAAAGAACGCGCGAAACACAGGATTATCGTAACGACACACCCTAAAAATTTGTATCAGCGTTGGTTGGCTATGGCTTTAGAAAATGCGCGATCGAATTTGCAGAGCCATCAAATAGCTCACGATCAGCTGAAACAGCGGTTTGCTGATCTACAGACGATCTTAAAATTACCCAATGAATTGCAACGTTTGGAATGTTTTGATGTGAGTCATACGCAAGGCGAAGCGACGACCGCTTCCTGTGTTGTATTTACACAACAAGGCCCTGACAATCATGCGTATCGTCGCTTTAATATCAAATCAATCACAGGAGGTGATGATTATGCTGCCTTACGCCAGGCCTTACAGCGACATTATCTTCGAATCACGCTAGAAGAAAAAATATTACCCGATGTATTAATTATTGACGGCGGTTTGGGGCAATTAAAGCAAGCAAAAGAAGTTTTAGACGCCTTGCAAATTTCAGCGGTGACAATTATGGCGATTGCTAAAGGCCCTACGCGCAAGCCTGGTCTTGAAACAATCTTTCTTTCGGGTCATCGTGATCCCATTATCTTTACAGATCACAAGGAGGCGTTACATTTAATTCAACATATTCGTGATGAAGCGCATCGTTTTGCGATTACCGGTCATAGAAAGCGTCGCGCTTTAGTTCGCAGCACTTCATCCTTGCAAACAATTACGGGGATTGGTCCGCGTCGCCGTCAAGCTTTATTAAAACAATTTGGAGGATTACGACAATTACGAGAAGCAAGCGTAGAAGAATTGCAAAGAATCTCTGGAATTAATAAAGTGTTAGCGAAGAAGATTTACGCAGCGCTACACGAACCATTTTGAATTTATTATGAGAATAAAAAATGCCTTATAAACTGTTTCATCAAGAAATAGCCTCATTTATACGCAAGTCCATTAAAAATGCGAACTTAGAATTAAAACTAAAATTTTTATATTCGATTGCGATCACAGGAGAATCTTTTGAAAGGCTGATTTTAGATCGATCTCGCCAAGTTCAGATTGATACATTCGAATGTATAAGTAAAAACACCAATTTTGTAGGACATTTATTATTACAGTACGTAGACGCTTCTCTGCCACGTACATTAACCTGTCACTGTAAAATTGAAGAAAAGATTGAAGAAAAGATAGCTATTACTTATACCGTATCATTGGATGAAGGCACAGATTATCTAGGTAAAATACATGATTCTTTTATAAAAATTAGCGAAGATAAAACTTCTACATTCGATCCAGTATACGATAATAAACAACGAACTTATTCTTTAGTGTGTACATGGGATTGGAATGAATTTAAAAAATTTCTTCATGATATGGATATGAAAGCACTATTTACTCACTATGCTTTTCTCTACTTTACTTGGGACGATAAATGTTTTTATTTTTTGACTGGATCTGAAAATGTACGTGAAGAACCTATAGAAAGAGCGGCAGAAATTTGTTCTATCTTGATGAATAGTGTTGCTTATAATACACATCCTCATGCTGGCGCCATGCTAAATAATTTGTTCGCGAGCAATCCTTTATTACAATTGGTTGTCAATGAAATAGAACTGCCATTTAAAACACTTATCCTTGCACCGTATCATAAACAGTATGCGCACCATATGCAGAGACGCATTTTAAGCGGAAAGATAGAAAAATTAGATGGCACTGTTGCGATTACTGTTCAAGACGAAGATGGACGCAGTCTACCTGTTTTTGTAAAAACGCAACATCTTGATTGGAATAAACTATTGGGTTTTATATCCGTTGATGAAGCAAAGAAATGGGTAGATTTACTGACTGAAAAAGCAAAACAACAAGAAAATTATTTTAATCCAGTTGATTTGATGCGACTCATTAACGTAAGAGATTTTGAAAGATTCAACCGGTTAATGGATGCAAAGCCTACAGAATTCGATCAAAGTCTTATAGCTTCCTGGAGTGATTATCGAAATCATAACACAGTGGAAAAAAAGAATTACCAAAGTTTTCAGAGCTGTCTTCGCGAGGTAATTTTTAAAGGATTTTTTGAAATACATCAACAGCAAAGTGACTGGAATGTCTATGATCGCTTTGTAACGTTTAAAGAAAAGCAAGCGCGGTTATTTTGCGATATTTTTGAAGCGCAAAAAACAGAAGAATCAAAGGGCGCTAATCCTCCTTATCGTATTTCTATTAAAAATAATAATTTTTTCAAAGCATTACCCTTTATTAAGGAGTGTATTACTAAATTCTTTGCACGACTTGAAAGAAAACAAGCATTGCTTTTTTGTTTAGAAAAATGGAAGCAAAGCTTACCCAATAGGATCGAAGATATACAGAGACAAACAGAAGAAGCCGAGAAGGAAGTCATACTTTATCGAATAAACTTGAATCACTATACGAGAGTGATGTCACTTGAGAATAAAAGTTTGATATTCATCATAGATGCTTACAGTGAATTTTTAATGGATATGGCGTTAAAAAATGGAAACTCGATAAACCGTGTCAGCGATGAGGCTGATAATATTGCTCGATTTTTTGAAGGATATCCCCTTAAATCGTTTCAGGATCTTTTTTTATTTTTCCATTGTGTTGATTGCTTTGATTTTATAATAGAGCAGTTTGGTGGAAACACGATTATTAAGGAAAAATTCTATAGAATTCTCACGATGAATGTTTATCAGAGTATTCTAGGTATATATCAATTTGAGCAATATTTTGGAGAATTATTAGCAAATATAAACCCACACGAATCATCGACTTTATTTTACTTAAAAAAAATTAATAGCCAGGTTCCAATGGGAGCGATAGTGCAACTGCGAAGTCTTGCCGCGGAAACAGCTATAAAATTATATGAGTTGTCAAAAAAAGAAGATGATCTGAAGCTTGCGCTTCATTTACATTGCAGCTTACACGGTATGGATTTAAGTAAAGCGCAAGAAATTCGAGCATTGCTTAATGTGTACCCGAAAATTTCTGCAGAGTCTATACGAAATGCAACTATGGTTCAGAAAAACTTATACGAACGAGAAAAATCTAAAGATTTGAGGGAAGATTTAAAAGGTTTAATCTGTTTTTGGAAGGACGACAGTAATAAATTACGAGAGAATAACGCCGATAGCGAAGTGATCGAAAATAAACATACTGTTTAAAATTAAATCATTTCTAAACGTAAGATGAAACTTTAGAAAGACAATGTTTATAATAAAGCCTGTTATACATTGCAATGGTTGTATTTATGGGTATCCCAAACCTGCTTACCTGGTTGCGTATTTTATTAGTTCCGATTTTTGTTTTATTATTTTATTTGCCTTTTCATACCAGTCGTGTCATTGCAACCCTGATCTTTTGTTTTGCTGCCATGACGGATTGGTTAGATGGTTATCTAGCGCGCAGCTGGGGCCAAGTTTCAAAGTTGGGTACTTTTTTAGATCCTGTCGCAGATAAACTTACTGTTGCTACGGCTTTGATTTTATTGGTCGGTGAGCATCAATTGCCTTATTTAAGTATTCCTGCCATCGTGATTGTGGGTCGCGAGATTACGGTGTCTGCTTTGCGTGAATGGATGGCTGAAGTGGGTAAGCGTGCAAGCGTTGCTGTTTCATTTCTTGGAAAAATAAAAACCACACTGCAAATGTCTGCGGTCATTTTATTATTGCTTTATCAACCCGATGGCGGTCCTGCTTTATTAGGCAGTATTGGTTATGTTTGTTTATGTTCAGCAGCCGGCTTAACCTTATGGAGTATGTGTCTCTATTTAAAAGCTGCTTGGCGTGACTTGTTATCTTGACAGAATTTATTGACGCGTAGACAATAGCCGCACTTTGTGAGGCGGGAATAGCTCAGTTGGTAGAGCGCAACCTTGCCAAGGTTGAGGTCGCGAGTTCGAGCCTCGTTTCCCGCTCCCTAGTATTTTAAAAAAGATAATGCAGTTTTGGCTGGGTGGCAGAGTGGTTATGCAGCGGCCTGCAAAGCCGTGTACGTCGGTTCAATTCCGGCCCTAGCCTCCACGTTTCCTCAAGGTTATTTTATTTTTTTGTATCAATGCCCGGGTGGCGAAATAGGTAGACGCAAGGGACTTAAAATCCCTCGGTGGTAACACTGTGCCGGTTCAAGTCCGGCTCCGGGCACCAGAAAAAGTTTTTTAAAGTGCAGTTATGGCGTTTGTAGTCACTGAACGATGTATTCGTTGCAAATACACGGATTGTGTTGAAGTGTGTCCCGTGGATTGTTTTTATGAAGGACCCAACATGTTGGTTATCAATCCAGAGGAATGTATCGATTGCGGTTTATGTGAACCTGAATGTCCAGTGAACGCGATTTGTGCAGAAGACGCTCTGCCTGAAAAATATCACTACGCGTTGACGCTTAATACACGTCTTGCTCAAAAATGGTCGCAATCTAATATTACGAAACATAAAGATCCCCCTCAGGATGCAGATGAATGGAAAGATTGCCTGGATAAATTACATTATTTACAAGAGGAATAAGAGTATTAGCGCAACCTTGTTGATCTTTGAGACAGCAACTGAAGCCTGCTCGGTTGCTTTATCCTATCGAGATTGTATCTTCGAGCGTTATCAATTTGTTCTCCAAAAACACAGCGAATTAATTTTACCGATGGCACACGCTTTGCTAGCAGAATCAGGCGTAACTTTGGCTAATTTAGATGCCTTGGTTTTAAATCGAGGTCCAGGTAGTTTCACCGGTGTGCGCTTAGCCAGCAGTGTGATACAAGCCATTGCTTTAGCCTTTGATCTTCCTGTTATTCTTATTTCTAGTTTGCAAAATTTAGCCCAAGCTGTTTATCATGCCCACGGTGTTACGCATGTGTTAGCTGCTTTGGATGCACGTATGCAGCAAATTTATTGGAGTAATTTTATTTTGGATTCTCAACAGCATATGCAGGCACAGGCTGAAGAATCTGTGATCGCGCCTGAGACTATTGTTTTGAGCCAATCCGATCAAACGTGCATCTGGGTAGGCGCAGGGAGTGGTTGGGATCGTTACCATGATGCTTTATCATTCGCATTAACTGATCGTGTATGTAGATGGATTCCTGATTGTTATCCAAAAGCGAGTGCTAGTGTAGTATTGGCCCAGCGGCAGTATGATCAAGGAAATTTTGTATCTGCTCAGAACGCTTTGCCTGTATATGTTCGTGATGAGATTGCGAAGAAATCTGGAAAATGTACTCATGGATAAATATCTACTCAGCATTTTGGTTTGTCCTTTATGCAAAGCAAGTTTAGTGTATGATAAGCCACGACAAGAACTTGTATGCCGTTTTGATCGCTTAGCTTATCCTATTGAAGAGGGTATTCCTGTAATGTTAGAGCAAAGAGCACGTACAATTTCATTAGAAGAATACGATCGACTCACTTGAAATAATTATGCAAGCTGAATTAGAAACGCTTATTCAAACAACACGCTTAGAGGTTTCTCTTGTTCATGATTTAACAGCATTGATGCAGCTGCGTAGTCATGTATTAGGTCCGAAAGGTCGGCTGACTGCCTATTTAAAGCAGATGAAAACTTTATCAACTGATCAACGTCAGGCAGTGCATCATGCGAAACAAGTTATTACAGAATTATTAGAAAGCGCCTTCGATCGTGTACAAGCGCAGGTATTAGAACAAAAATTATTAGCGGATGCGATTGATGTTAGTTTGCCCGGTTGCGGTCAAAGTCTAGGTGGTTTGCATCCAATCACAATTGTATTGCAGCGAATTGAACGCTTGTTGATCTGTGAAGGATTTACGCCGGTTACCGGCCCTGAGATAGAAGACGATTATCATAATTTTACAGCACTCAATATTCCAGAGAATCATCCAGCGCGCGCTTTGCATGATACCTTTTATCTCAATAATGGATTATTACTGCGAACACATACGTCTCCTGTACAAATACGCGCGATGCGAGAGCATGATTTGCCTTTAAATATCATCGCCTCTGGCCGTGTGTATCGTTGCGATGCGGATGTAACGCATACACCGATGTTTCATCAAGTCGAGGGATTGTGTATCGATACACAGGCTAACTTCGCGCAACTCAAGGGATTGCTTACTCATTTTTTAAAACAATTCTTTGAACGATCTGATTTAAACATTCGTTTTCGTCCTGCTTATTTTCCGTTTACTGAACCTTCCGCTGAGGTTGACGCAAGCTGTGTCTTGTGTTCTGGCCAAGGGTGTCGCGTCTGTGCACACACGGGTTGGTTGGAATTGCTCGGTTGCGGCATGGTACATCCGAATGTATTGTGCGAAGCAGGCATCGATCCGGAACGCTATAGGGGTTATGCATTTGGTATGGGTGTCGAACGTCTCGCGTTAATTCGTTATGGCATACCTGATTTGCGTTTGATGTTTGAACATGATCTTCGTTTTTTGGAACAATTCAAGCATGAAATTCAGTGAATCTTGGTTGCGTAGCTGGTTTGATCCAGCAATAACAACACAACAATTGGCTGAGCAATTCACTTTGCTCGGTTTAGAAGTCAATTCAGTGACAAAAGTATCTGAGCAGTTTACTCACGTTGTTGCAGGACGTGTGTTAACTGTAACGCCTCATCCTAATGCAGCGCGTTTACGCGTATGTACCGTGACGATTGGACAAGCAGATACGCTAACAATTGTTTGTGGCGCTCCTAACTTGCGTTCTGGTTTGTGCGTAGCGGTGGCTAAACCGGGTGCTGTTTTATCAGCTGATAAAACGATCACAGAAACTTCTTTCCGTGGCGTAGTTTCGCAGGGTATGTTGTGCTCTGCCTATGAATTAGGTTTGTCTGATGATCACGCTGGCATTTTAGAATTACTGGATGATGTTTCTTTAGGACGTGATCTGCGCGATTATTTTCAACTCGATGATCATAGCTTTGATATACATCTCACACCCAATCGTGGAGATTGTTTGAGTATTCTGGGTTTGGCGCGTGAAATTGCAGCGGTTCATCACAATGCTGTTGAGCTACCTGAGTGGCCGATCATTTCCAGTGTAGATGAAACAATTGTGCCCATTACGATTCAGGATCCCAAAGCCTGCCCGGTTTATCGCGGACGCAGTATCCACGGTATCAATCCTTTGGCTCAAACACCCTTGTGGTTATCTGAACGCTTGCGTCGTAGTCATGTGCGTAGCATTCATCCTGTTGTCGATGTAACAAATTATGTATTGCTCGAACTCGGTCAACCCTTACACGCATTTGATCTCAATCAATTAGTTTCAGGGATTCAGGTGCGCTCTGCTAAATCAGGTGAGTTGATCACCTTACTGAATGGTAAAACAGTCAGCTTGGATCCAGAAACACTTGTTATAGCGGATGCACAGCGTCCGCATGCCATTGCAGGGGTGATGGGCGGTTTTGATTCGGCTGTACGCGCTGATACCGATACTATTTTTTTAGAAAGCGCATTTTTCAATCCGATGTGTTTGCGTGGACGCGCGCGTCAATACGGATTAGACAGTGAAGCAGCGTATCGTTATGAACGGGGAGTGGATCCGACTTTAAATCATTATGCCTTGGAACGTGCAACACAATTGATTCTAGAGATTGCAGGGGGTACACCGAGTTCTATCGTCTGTGCAAATTACCCAAATCATTTGCCAATAAAACCACGTATTTTTTTACGCAGCGCTCAAATCGAAGCTGTGTTAGGTCTGCATTTTACAGATACTGATATTATTACCTTATTAAGTAACTTAGGGATGCAAGTAGAGAAAGAAGCTCAAGATTATTGGGTGAGCGTACCAAGCTGGCGTTTTGATTTGAATTTAGAAGTGGATCTTATTGAAGAATTAGCACGTTTGTATGGTTATCAAGCGATTCCTATGCGCAGAGCAAAGCGACCTGCAGCAAAAATAAGTAATACGCGATCTTTATTGCAACGATTACGCCAGGTTTTAGTAGATCGTGGTTATTATGAAGCGATCACTTATAGTTTTGTCTCGCCACGCGCACAGCAATGCATCGATCCGCAGTGCGATCCTATCACGGTAACTAATCCTATCTCCAGCGAGTTATCAGTATTGCGTACCAGTTTGTGGCCTGGTTTACTCGCCTCCGTTGCTTACAATCATAAGCGGCAACACGTACGTGTACGCTTATTCGAAACGGGTTTACGTTTTATAGCCAATGATCACGGTGTGCAACAACAATCGATGTTAGCAGGTGTTATTAGTGGGGATCGTTATCCAGAACAGTGGGCTGAAAAAACACAGGCGAACGATTTTTTTACTCTCAAAGCCGATCTGGAAATACTATTGCAATTTATGAATGTACAGGCTGTATTTATTTCCGCGCTGCATCCGGCGCTACATCCGGGCCAAACAGCTGCCATTCAAATACAGGATCGCGTGCTGGGTTATTGTGGTGCCTTGCATCCTAAATTATTAGATGAATTTGAATTACAGGGACCAATTTATTTATTTGAGATTGCATTAGACCCGATTGTATCTTCAACGGTTCCAACATTTCTTCCTTATTCTAAATTTCCTAGCATGCGACGCGATCTTTCATTCTGGATCGCAGCAAAGATTTCTGTGCAAGCTGTTTTGGAATGCGTTAAAGCGAGCGCCGGTTTATATTTACACGATGTTTGTTTATTCGATGTTTATACATCTGCCTCTGATACGACACGGCGTAGTCTCGCCTTAGGATTGATCTGGCAGCATCCGACGCGCACCTTACTGGATACGGAGGTTGATGCGTATTTTGAACAAGTATTAGTTGATTTGCGCCAGCATTTTCAGGTTCAATTGCGTGATCGATGATCCTGTAATCGTCGGTGTTGATGAAGCGGGCTGCGGTCCGCTCGCCGGTCCCGTCATTGCGGCCGCTGTTATTTTGAATGCAAATAAACCGATTATGGGTCTGGCTGATTCTAAATTATTGTCTGCGATTCGACGAACCTATCTTGCCGATCAGATTCGTGAGCATGCATTAGCAACCAGTATTGGTAGAGCCGATGTTTTTGAAATTGATAAAATCAATATTCTACAAGCGAGTTTATTAGCGATGCAGCGTGCTGTTTCTGGCTTATCAATTCAGCCTGATCTGGCTTTGATTGATGGACGTCACAGCCCCGCGTTGGTTTGCGCAGTGCGCACGATTATACGGGGTGATCGCTTTGTTGCTGTCATTAGTGCCGCTTCTATCATTGCCAAAGTATACCGTGACGCGGAAATGCTGCGTTGGGATGAACAGTATCCAGGCTATGGTTTTGCACAACACAAAGGGTATCCAACGCGTGCACATTTACAGGCATTAAAAAAATTAGGCGTCACGCCATTGCATCGGCGCTCATTCGCACCGGTGAAACAAATTATTCAGAAAGAAACTTTATTTTAAAGTTTTCACTCGACGAGACATGGAGAGACGAAGGCGTAGTCGAGAAGCCCCGGAAGGCGTGCGTTGACGGGCGAAGCAGGAAACGCGTCATGCCGTCAAGTCACTGTGAGAGCAATGACGACGGCCCCGAAGGCCACCCGGTTAGGGTGACTGCCGTAGGGGTCTCCGGCACTGTGAGCGCAGGACGATCCGGGTCCATTACTAGTCGCGTTATGCGAATTTATTTTGGGGCCACGATGGCCAAAATGTTTCATGAGCATAGCGACTCTCTGACTTTAGAATGTCACACAAAATAGATTTGAGTTCTGATATGCCTTCTACAGTTCATATATCAATTCAGTCATGGATTTATATCCCTAAGAAAATTAAGCGACTTTTATATAAAGAATTTCCTGAGTTAGAGCGCGCCGAAGCATATATACGAAGCGTGAGTCCAGCCATGTGGACTTTTGGAATTTCCGGAATAAGAGAAACCAGAATAATAGAAAAAGGAGCATTATCTATTTCCGAACAGGAACCACAATTACAACTCGTACCTTATTTTGCTGAAACTTATTTTTCTGAAAAAGGTCTTAGTTTTTGGCAATTGAAACTTCCATTATTAAAAGCTCGGGATTATTTTTACAAAATTTTGTCTTTGTTTTGCGGTGATGTTCAATGCGGTTCTGATATAACAAATTATTCAGGTATTTTTCTTCGTTCATTTACTCATTCTGAAGAGTTTTCGGAGTATCTCTCTCAGCTGCCTGATAAAGAAAAGTGGAAATTATACTGGGATCATCTTCCTTTCTTAACTTTAGATACTCTGCTTGATCTACTTCATATTCTGCAAATACAGCACTTGATTTATTCTGTACCCTTCGCAAGAACGGTAGATTATTTAAACGCTCTGCGCAAAAGATTAGATGAATCGAATTATTCTCACCCGTTTTTCAATGCTGCATTAAGTTGTCTTTGTGATATAAGCGCTTTAAATCAATACATCCGCGAAATTGATATGGAGATTTCTATTGAAAGTGTTGTTTTACAAAAAAACCCTGCCTCTATCATTGCTTTTTTTACGCTACTAAATAATCATGTTGCTGTTATTAAGAGATCAATGCAAGAAGAAAGACTAGCAAATTTAGATTTTACTTATATTAAATCAAAGTTATTTCTGTATTTAGAAGAATTTTCTATATCACGGGATGAAAATTTAAATTTTATGTCTGCAGATTTTATGAGTGCAGCAAGTGGTCGCTTAATAAATAGAATCGGTGATCCAAGACCCGAATGGATGCGTCTGAATCACTTACTATTACTAGTGCCTGGCATGCCAACGTATATACAAGAACATTTAGACCAGGAAAAATTATTCGAACTTTATAAGAAAGGGATTGGAAAAGAACTTTTATCTCAATTTCTTTTTCGTATCGTTCAGAAGCGTTGTTTCAATGACACACTTTTTGATTATCTTGATTTATTATTTGAACATATAAGATGTTCTGGAGACTTTAATGATTTTACACTTTTTCTATTAGGACAACTGTGTTCTGCACACACTGATATACAGCGCCTAATTGAGATAATGCCGAGTTATTATAATTACATTAGAAAGAATGTTCAGGAAAAGAAAAGAAATAAGTTATCTAATAAAGACATAATAATTTTATTATGTAATAAGCTTGCATCTGTCTTACCTCACTGTCCAGAAAAATTACTCGAGAATGTATATAAGAGTTTAGAATCAAATGTATGTTTTCCTCCTACGCTTCCGACAGACGCTTTACAAAATATTTCATCAGAGATGGAAGCACTCCTTGAGCGGTTTGAACAGACAACATCTGAAGTTCCAAAGGCGAACGAGATAAATCGTAATAGTATTGAAGGCAGCACAGAAAAAAAGAAAACTATTGATGACGAGCTAGATCGATTAATGTTTTCAAAGGGTGGTGCTAAATCTTCATCTTTTTCTGGTAATAGCATAGAAAATACGAATATAAATCGTGTGCATAAAGTTAGTGGATTTTTTACTTCTAACAAAGACAGTAGCAGCAGTAGCGCAGAGCTTTTAAAAGTAGTGCAAGGCCTTTAAGTGAACATAATGTGTAATAGTTCAGATAAAAACGTCGAGCACTATTTTTTCGTTTCACCCAACCTATTTAAAGAGCGGCTTGACCTATCTGATAACGTATCAGTAGAAACACTTTCGATCTGAAAGAAAACACTTTTATAATTTAAAAAACTGGGTGGCGAACTTGAATCTTTTGGCTTATTTTCAAAAAACTTATCTATTTCGCTCTCCCTCATTGCTGCTTTTCTCTGCCTCATTATTTCGGATCGCCCCGAGTTGATCCATTCTAAAAGAGGGTTCAGGTTTGTTTCACGCAATGATGGATACTGCTTCCATTCTGCAAACTGCCGCTTAAACTGCCGCAGAAAAGTACCTAGAGTTTCACGAGGCATCTTGAGCTGAGTCGCTAACTCCTCTATCGTGCCAATTTCATTACTCCATTTTGATAGAATGAACACGCATTTTTTGAAAATACTTGCCTTTTGTTTTTCCGAGTATTTTGGATGTGCTTTCTTTTTTTCTTGATGGCTTGATTCTTTATGTAATTTACCAGAACAATCAGGAGGTTGTTTTAACTTACTCATCTGATTTTTCATTAAATTGATCTCCCATCGAATAGCGTGTATCCAATCGATACATGCATCGTTTTCTAGATTATTTGATTGAAGATAAGTTTGAATATAAATTTCACAATAGTTTTCTACTTTATTAATATGTTCTGCGAATTCACTTATTCGGTAACGCAGCTTTGAGTCATTAAGTTTTAAGCGATGAGCATCGATCAAATTTGGATAAGTTAGTTTGCGTGTACTTTGCCCTAAACTATCCAAACAATTTTCAAGAATCTTACAGAGTGTATCCTTATTCACACCATCCAACTTAGTTGGGTGTATCGTTTCCAGATAATTTGTAATAAGCCATGCTCTTAAATTATTTAAGTCGATATTTTCTTTGAGAAAAGACTTATACCTGCCGTTTAAATAGCTTATTGGATCTTCGTCCGGATCAGCTGACTCAATCGCAGGCTTTTTAGAATATTTCAGTTTTTGCGCCCACTCTAAAAAAGGAATTAAATTTCTATGAGTATATTTATCGCCTTTTTTTAAATAATCACTTATTTCTTTCTCTATCCAGTTCTTCAAAGTATTGTACTTAATAGTAATATCCATTTGCTCAGCTAATTTTTTTATTGAATTGATTGAATCTGGATTATTTTTTACTTTACTCCAGCAATTCAAAAGATGGCTAAATTTTTCTTTTTTTTCATATTTTGTTCGTTCATTTATTTTAGAACGCTTTATATCTCCCATAAAATCAAAAAATGAAACTAAGTTTGCGTTGGGATAGTTGTCTTTATCTTCTAGCCATTTATCTCTTTCATTATTGCCCCAACACCACAAATTTAGATTATTGACCTTAATGTTCTTGGTCGATTGTAATTGCTCAGCTAACGCTTTCATTGAACGAATGGTATTGTTTTTTACTAATTCCGAGCAATCTGCAAGAATAGAAATCTTTTTGTTTGCTTCAAACCTTTGTCTTTTCATGCAAAATCCTCAATTCTTTTCTTTTTTGATCCGGTCATCTACCCAACAGTACACGGTAATGATAAATTCTTCCTTATCTCCATACCCATAAAAGTTGAGCGCGCCGTTACCTATGCCTAAAAAACAAACTGCTACGTTTTTTCAATCTAATCCTGGTGTTTCAAACGCTGCGATACATTCTACAATGGTTTCTTTGTCGATTCAGTCGTGGATTCATGGCTATCCTGAATTAATTAAACATTTGTGTAAAAAATTTACTGAATTCAAGAGGGCGATGTATTTACTTTATACTTGGTCTCCTGAAGGAATGTATAACAAAACATTTGTTATGCGAGAGAATATGCGGCTCAGGTCGCGTTGTGTCGGAAATAATTTGTATTTTTGGGAATTAGAGCTTCCTTTTTCAAACGCTTTAACTTGGTTTAATGAATTTTTAGCTTGGATTCGCGCTCATCCTATGGATAATTCTGATTCTGAGAAAGAAAATCAGATAAATCTCATTTATTTTGTTTTCCTTCAATCAGAATCATTTCGTAAGGGTCTTTCTTGCTTGCCTATAAGTGAGCAGTTATGGCTCTTTATAGATAATCTTGCTGTTTTATCTTTTGATTGCCTGTTACTGTATTTGTATTGTATGCCATCAATACCGCGCCATATTCTTTCTTTCTCTGATGAAACTGCCCGATTTTATTTACGTATGCTGTTCAATACGCTAAATGAGTCGAACTATTTGCATCCATTTATTTTAATAACAATAAGTCTGCTTAATGATGTATCTGTTTTAGAGACTTTAAAATCAGATATTGATGAGAAAAAACTACCAGAGCATGCATTATTTTATTTGTGTGACGTAGTAAATGAGCAAACTTACCTCGTAAAAAATGCTTCAAATGTTACTTTGGATGATGATAAAAATAAACAAGCGCTTGAGCTTGCTCAAGATGAATATATTCTTCCGCATCGATACAGACAAGAGACGCTTTTTAAATATTTACAGGGCGAAAAAAAAGAAAATCCAGACTTTATTTCTGAGATAGTTGAGTATTTAAAATGCAGCATTGAGTATAAAGAGCGAACATGGCCTCAGAATCATTGCTTATCATTATTGATCCCAGGTGTATTAACGTCCATACAAGAAAACTTAAACGCAGATGAGCAATGGCAGCTTTATAAAAACTCTATGGGGATAAAAGTTTTACCTGCGTATCTTTTTCTTTGTCTTCCCGCTGTTCAAGAACGCTTTTTGGAGAACAGATGTGATGGTCGTGAAAGCTACGAGCGTTTTTTATTTGACTATATAGAAAAAAGTATTGAAGGAAAATTGAATGCTTTTTCACTTTTTCTGTTGGGACAGCTACATGCTTCTACGCGTATAATAACTGCCTTTCGAGATGAAACTTTATCAGCTAAGTATGTAGAAAATAGATATTTAATTCGTCAAATGCTAGCTTCTCGCATAGAGCGTGAGCATAGCTTAGCGCTGCTAAAGAGTGATTTATTAGTTTTGCCCAATAGCGAGGGTATCAATGACAATGATTTACTTGATGTCGATATCGTTAACGATATCAATGTAGATTCATTGCATAAAGAACTTTATCCTGCTGTAAATCCTTTTGAGTTTTTTACTGATTCTGATGAGCGGCATTTAGTAAAAGACTCCTCTATGACGGACGCTCCTTCCCTTTGATTAATTGAGTTACTGTTTTATCAAAGTTTTATGACAATTTCTTGCATTCGTATTCGCGGTGCTCGCACCCACAATCTTAAAAATATTAATTTAGATTTGCCTAGAAATCAGTTAATTTTAATTACAGGGTTGTCTGGTTCTGGTAAATCCTCGCTGGCTTTTGATACTTTATATGCAGAAGGGCAGCGACGTTACGTAGAATCTTTATCCGCTTATGCGCGCCAATTTTTGTCGATTATGGAAAAACCTGAGATAGATAGTATTGAAGGTTTATCGCCCGCGATTGCTATTCAACAAAAATCGACTTCACATAATCCGCGTTCTACTGTCGGTACAGTGACAGAAATTTATGATTACTTACGCGTTTTATTTGCACGGGTTGGTGAGCAACATTGTCCAGAACACGGCTGCGTTTTAACGGCGCAGACGATCAGTCAGATGGCCGATCATATTTTGGCTTTACCTGAAGGAAGTCGCTTACTGCTTTTGGCTCCCGTTGTCAGACAACAAAAAGGGCAGCATAGCGAATTATTAGAACGCTTGGCGGCTTCCGGTTATTTACGTGTACGTATTGATCAAGAGGTCATCGATCTGGATCCCGTGCCACAGATAGCAGCACAGCATAAACACAGTATTGATGTGGTTGTCGATCGTTTGTCGATTCGCCCTGGTGTGCGACAGCGTTTAACCGATTCATTAGCAACGGCTTTAAAATTAAGTGAAGGTTTAGTTTTGATTGCGCAGGTGGATCTTAAAGAAGAGTTATTATTTTCAGCACGTTTTGCTTGCCCGCATTGTGATTATAGTTTTTTACAATTAGAGCCGCGTTTATTTTCTTTTAATAATCCGATAGGCGCCTGTCCTCATTGCGATGGTTTAGGCATGGAAGCGTTATTTGATCCGAAAAAATTGATGTATCCTGATAAAGAAGAATTAGCGCGGTATTTAAGCAGCCAACCTTGCACTGTTTGTAAAGGTACGCGTTTGCGCAAAGAATTACATCATGTATTTATTGCACAGCATTCTTTGCCTCAATTGTCTTCGTTAGCATTATGCCAATTGCATGATTTTTTTAAACAATTACAGTTGACAGGTCATCGTGCTGAGATTGCCTTAAGCTTGCAGAAAGAGATAGTGAATCGTTTGCGTTTTTTAATCGATGTCGGTTTAGACTATCTCTCTTTAGATCGACGCGCTGATAGTTTATCCGGCGGTGAGTTGCAAAGAATTCGTTTAGCCAGTCAAATTGGTTCCGGTTTGGTCGGCGTTCTCTATGTGTTGGATGAGCCTTCGATCGGATTACATGCACGTGATCATGAGCGTCTGCTTGATACTTTATTTCATTTGCGTGATTTAGGTAATACTGTGTTAGTCGTTGAACACGATGAAGAAACTATTCGTCGTGCTGATTATGTGGTTGATATAGGCCCAGGCGCAGGTGTACACGGAGGCTTTGTGATTGCGCAAGGTTCTCCAGAAGAATTGCTTGAGCAATCCGGTTTGACGGCAGATTATTTAACAGGTCGTCGTTCCATCGCTGTACCCACGCAACGTGTTAAACCTAATTCAGAACGTATGCTGCGTTTAGTGGGTGCTGACGGTCATAATTTAAAAAATCTAATGATCGAATTTCCGTTAGGTTTAATGATCTGTATTACAGGCGTATCAGGTTCTGGTAAGTCAACCTTAATATACGATACCTTATATCCGGCTGTAGCAGCTCATTTGCATCACACTGTACACACTCAGTCGCGTATGTATCAGACGATATCTGGTTTAGATTATTTGGATAAGATTATTGTGATCGATCAATCACCGATTGGTCGTACACCGCGTTCTAATCCCGCAACCTATACGGGTTTGTTTACGTTCATTCGAGAATTATTTGCAGCGACGATTGAAGCACGCTCACGTGGTTATGCTGTGGGTCGTTTTAGTTTTAACGTGAAAGGAGGGCGTTGTGAAGCCTGCGAAGGGGAGGGTTTAATTAAAATAGAAATGCATTTTCTAGCGGATGTGTATGTAAGCTGCGATGTTTGTAAAGGACAGCGTTATAATCCAGAGACGTTGGAGATTTACTATAAGGGAAAAAATATTTATGAAGTTTTGGGTATGACCGTAGAAGAGGCACAGGTATTTTTTTCTTCTATTCCCACTATCATGCGTGTACTTGAGTCGTTGACCGAAGTGGGTCTTTCTTATATTCGATTAGGTCAGAGCGCTACGACCTTATCCGGTGGCGAAGCGCAACGTATTAAACTCGCGAAAGAATTATCAAAGCGCGCTACAGGTAAAACACTCTATTTATTGGATGAACCAACTACGGGGTTACATATTCACGATGTTGCGCACTTATTAGTGCTGATGCAGCGTTTGCGTGATAAGGGAAATACAGTAATCGTGATCGAACATCATTTAGATGTTATTAAGACAGCGGATTGGATTATTGATTTAGGTCCAGAAGGGGGCGTCAAAGGTGGAGCGCTTGTTTGTTCAGGTACGCCCGAGACTGTTGCTCGCTGTTCACAATCGCACACAGGCCGATTTTTACGATCGAAATTAATGATGTGATCTGTAAAAGAATAATTAATCTGAGTTGACAAGAAAAAGCCCGAAATAACACGGGCTTTTTCTACAAACAAGATAAGAATTTAGTTATAACAATTTAACCAAATCTATAACCAACACCTACGGCCACAAAATCAATAGGGCCAGGATGGTTTTTACCAACAGGTTGGATGTGAGTCCAAGAAATATCGATTGGTAAATTGTTAGTCATAAAATCATGACTAACACCAAGACCAATTTCTGGAGCAATTGAGCGACGTCTCACATTGAAAGCAGCATTGTCTATTTTTATTGGACTCGTATCTGAACCCAATATAGGACCACCGCCTGTAATGTCAGTCGTAACATAAGCTAAACCAAGCTTGCCATAGAGATCAGTAGGATGTCTTGCATCTTGAAGAATTGGCAGAGAGGCTTTAGCCGCTAGATCCACAGCCCATTGAGACGCTGATACAACATTGCTATTGCCCAAGAAGGTATCAAAATTTTTGCTTTGGAAACTCAAATAACCGAGTTCGAATGCAAGATTGGGTAGCATTTGGTATCCAATAAGAATGCGACCAGCAAGGCTGCCAGATAATCTCATGTCGCCATTGGGTAACGTACCGCTTTGTCCAGCATCATTACTGAAATTAATGCGATTACTCGTTATCTTACTACGTCCTGTAAAACCCAATTGTAACCCCGCATAAAAGGGACCTGAGTTTGGAGATGCAGATACTTCGGTTGGAACAGCAGGCTCGGCATTGTTATTTACATTGTCGGGCGTAGCTGCTTGGGCTGCAAGCGTACCTAAGGTAGATAACGCTGCAAAAACCGAAGCGGTTAGTACTTTTTTTAACATTGTTTGCTCCTAACACGTTTAACTAGTTAAAAACGAGAGCCCGTATTTAAACGCTATGGTATAGGGTTTGTCAAGAGTTTGGTTAAGTTTTGCGCATTACTTCAAGTAATTAGCAGTTAATTAGAGGGCGCTGTGTACTATATTAATTCAATCTAAGTGCTGATAATTTTTAGGAGTTTTTGTGCCAAATCCAGATCTGAATACACGGGTGAATTTTTCTAAAGTGCTAGCAGGTATTATAGAAAGTTTCGTTGTCCCTGGTGCTATGGCTATTGTTTATACCTTGCCTTTAATTACTGAATTACAAGCGCATTCAGAAAAACAAGATGAAAATGTTCATAACGCATTGCAATTTTGGTCTTCTGTCGTAGCTACTGGCCTCGGTTTTTTATCCATGTCTGTACAATTTGCCAGCACTTTATCTCGTATTGCAAAAGATAAAAACGCAGATTGGTTGAGCGCATTTCTTAACATCGGCAGCTCTGAAAATTTGTCTGCAAAGGAGATCATCACGTCATTTAATTTAGCGGTAAAGAAAAAAGAAGATTTAACAAAAAAAGTAAAAGCAGCACGCATTGAGGAAGCGCCGCATAGTAGTCGGAGTGCGCGTAACGTTGAAGTTTTGTTAAAAGAAAAACAAGATTTAATAAATAGTCTGCATGAATTAGAGACACAATTGCAAGAAGTATTAGAGGATTTAAAGAAAAGTTATTATCGTGCGGTTGATCGTAGTTCAGAATCACAATTAACAAAATTGGATAATATTACACGCTATGCTGAAATGTTTGGACTAATAGGTATATTTTTTTCACGTACGACCGCAGTGATTGATACATTACGAACTTATTTAGGTACTTTTAATTCAAAAACAAGCTATGAGCATATATCTACAGTACTTACACAAGTTATTAATCTAGCATTTCCAGCCAGCGGTGTTATCTTAGGGAGTGCAAAATGGCTAAATCAGGTAGAGTTAAGTGAAGACGATCTAAAAAAATTAAATGAGGTTGTTAAGGGAAGTCAAGAAGAAGTTAAAGGATTGATATCTGAATTAGATGATATAAAAGAAATCTTGTCTCAATTATCTCATGATGTTGAACAAACAAAAATAAAAGCGCAGGATGGGGATGACTATATAAACGTATTGATGGGTGCTAGTAGTAGAAAAAAATTTTTTGAGACGAAAGAAAGCGACACTGTTGATTCTGACGATCGTACACCACTAATAAAGGGCAAAGACAAAAAAACTACCCGTAAATTTCAGTGATCGTTATTAAAAAATAAGGTTTACTACGCTGCTTTCAACTTAAAGCACAGCGCATATGTAAAGCGCGTGCATTTAACGCAACATTGTGCACACGCAAGAAGTCAACCTCTTTACACGCTAAGTGATAAGAAATCAATGCTGTTTCGAAATCTCGATCATGCACAGAACCGTCTGTTACCTTATTTAAAAAAGATTTGCGCGAATGGCCAATTAAAATAGGAAGATTTAATTGCTTGAATCGTTCAATTTGGTTTAATAAAGTAAAAGATTGCTCGGCTGTTTTACCAAACCCAATGCCTGGATCAAGGATCAACTGTTCTCGACGAATGCCTGCCCTTATTAATTCATTTAAACGTTGTTTGATCCAACATAAGACTTCATCAGAAACATTTTTATCCGCTGTGATCAGTCGTTTTGGATCAGCGGGAATACCTAAGTGATGCATAAATACGCAACGCACACCGGACTCGCGAACAATTGCGCGCATCGCAGGATCCTCAAGACCACTGACATCATTGATCCAATCGACGCCTAAATCCAGCGCTTTTTTAGCGACAAAAGCATGACGTGTATCAATACTGATCTTGGGTCTAAACGATTTTTCTTTCCAATGTCTCATTAAGCTTTGCAGTATCGCTTCTAAGCGTAACCACTCTTGTTTTGGAGAAATCGATTGTGCATTGGGTCGCGTTGATTCAGCACCCACATCGATACTATGGGCCCCTTCATTGAATAAATGAATAGCCTGCGTTAAAGCGGCATCCACGGTTGTATACAAACCACCATCGGAAAAAGAATCCGGTGTGCAGTTTAAAATTCCCATTAATTCAGGTGTATCAACACGTTGTAGAATTTGTCGTGTTTTTTGAGGCGCTTGTCCTGCATGACGTGAGCCCCACGTTTGTGCAATTTCCTGAGCAGAACCTAGCAGTGGATGTTGCCAATCCGGCATAAGATCTAAAAGCGGCCAGAGTGCAAACGGCCGCTTATGTAATTGTCTGTGAGGTATGTGTAAGTGAGGTCGATCAAAAACTTGATTGGCCCAAGCTAAAATATCAATGTCAATAATACGGGGGGCCCAACGCTGACGTTGTTTACGTCCCATGTAAATTTCAATACGCTTAATCTGATTGAGTACGGCTTCAGGTTGTAAATCAGTCTTGCAATAGACAGCTAGATTTAAAAAAGGTAAATTCCAATCACATTCTACTTGCTCGGGTAACAAGGCATCGGATACGTATAGGGCGGACACACGTTCTACTTGAATCACACCGCAGCGCTGTATTAGGTGTACAGCGTAGCGTAAATTCTTTAAACTATCGCCCAAATTACTGCCGATACCTAAAATGAACATAGATTAAATCATTCCCCCTGAATAAATTCGAAGACCGGTAAGCGTTTTGCAATTACCCTTTAAAAGAGGTCAATAGTATTATGGATTTCGAACAACAACAATCGCGTCTCGCGGATCTTGTGCAGCACGGTAAGAAGCAAGGATTTGTAACCTATGCTGAGATCGATTATTACTTACTCGGGGATGCACCTAATGATATGGATCATGAACAACTGCAGCTGCAACTTGATGAAATCATTTTGATGCTCAACGAACACTCCATTCCCGTCTGTGAAGTTCCTCCTGACATGGAAACTTTGCTGGCCTCAGGCGTAATTAAAACAGCTAACTCAGATGAAGAAGGGAATGCAGAGCTCAGCGCAAGCGCCTTATTACAAAGTGAATTAGGCAAACCAGCTGATTCAGTACGTATGTACATGCGTGAAATGGGCAGCGTTGAACTATTAACGCGTAATAGCGAAATTATGTTGGCTAAACGCATCGAAGAAGGCACACAACTCATTCAAACTGCATTGGCACAATACATCGAGAATATACGCGATATTATCGATTGCTACAAACAACTAGGTCCGGAACATCAAACGGATCGTTTGCACGATATTATGAGCGGATTCTTAGATGCAGAAGAAATGTTGGTAGCTCAAGCTACTTCGAGTGAAGAAGAAGGCGAATCAGGTGAAGGTGAATCAGGTGAAGGCGACGGTGGACTTTCAGAAGAAGAGCTAAATGCCGGACCTGATCCCGCCTTTGCGCGAGAACGCTTTGCACAATTGGAAGCGCATTATAAAAATTGCGCTGCACTACAAAAAAAGTATGGAACGCATCATAAAAAAACACAAAAACAGATGCATGCGCTCACCCAAGTTTTTATACAATTTAAATTAATTCCGCGACAACTAGAACGTTTAAGCCGTAACATGCGCAGCTTCTTAGACAATGTGCATACACAAGAGCGTACGATTTTTAATTTATGCGTAACGCATGCAAGAATGCCGCGTAAATTATTTATTGAATCATTTCAAAAAAATGAAACTGATCTCAATTGGATTAAACAACATATTGCTGCTGAAAAACCTTATTCAGAAAGTCTGACGGTACTTAAAACTAAAATCATCCAAGCGCAAACGCGACTTCTTGAGCTAGAGCAGACGCTCCAATTGAGTATCTCGGATATAAAAGCTATCAATCAACAGATGTCGCTCGGAGAAATGAAGGCACGACGCGCTAAAAAAGAAATGATTGAAGCCAATCTACGTTTAGTTATTTCTATTGCTAAGAAATACACTAATCGCGGCTTACAATTTCTCGATCTCATTCAAGAAGGAAATATTGGCTTAATGAAAGCAGTTGACAAATTTGAATACCGTCGTGGTTATAAATTTTCAACTTATGCAACCTGGTGGATTCGTCAAGCGATCACGCGTTCCATTGCTGATCAAGCACGCACGATTCGTATTCCTGTGCATATGATCGAGACGATCAATAAATTAAATCGCATCACACGTCAGATGATTCAAACAACGGGTAAAGAACCATCGCCTGAAGAATTAAGTAAGAAAACAGGATTGCCAGAAGACAAAATTCGAAGAATTTTAAAAATTGCCAAAGAACCAATTTCTATGGAAACGCCGATTGGCGAAGATGATGGTGATTCGCATTTGGGTGATTTTATTGAAGATGCGGCGGTACTATCGCCAATTGACGCTGCCACGATCGAAGGGTTGCGCGAAGCGATACAACATGTACTAGCAACGTTGACAACGCGTGAAGCAAAAGTATTGCGTATGCGCTTTGGTATCGATATGAACACAGATCATACGCTCGAAGAAGTTGGCAAACAATTTGATGTTACACGCGAACGCATTCGTCAAATTGAAGCAAAAGCTTTACGTAAATTACGTCATCCAGGTCGCTCAACTTTTTTACGTAGTTTTTTAGATCAAGAGGAATAAACGTATAGGATGATTCGCTGAATCCACTGCATACTGAAAAAATGATAAAGCATTGTTTTTTGGAAAATAAATGATTATGAGTCCTATTGCATTAAAAATGCCCATTGGCCAAAGTGACTTTAGCCTTTTAATCCAGAAGAACTATTATTTTGTGGATAAAAGTCTTTTTATTCAAGAGATACTTGAGGATTCTTCCGACATTATTCTCATCACGCGCCCGCGTCGGTTTGGGAAGACCTTGAATCTTTCCATGCTTCATTATTTTTTTTCTCAAGAAGTAGACGAGCAGAGTACAGCAAGCTTATTCGAAGGGTTAAAGATTCAAGAAGCGCCGGAAGAGATACGTCAGCATCAAGGAAGATATCCGGTCATTTTTTTAACCTTCAAAGATCTTAAATACACTACATTTGAAAGGACGTATCAGAATTTTTGTAGACTGATGGCTGTATTGTATGGGCAGCATCGTTATCTACTAGATACATTAGCCGACGAAGAGCAAAAAGAGTTTTGTGCTATTTTAGAAAAAAAAGCGTCATCGGATGTACTTGATCATTCATTGAAAACTTTAACGAATCATTTGTATCGTTATCACAAAGTAGCGCCGATCATTTTGATCGATGAATACGACACGCCGATTCAATCGGGGTATTTAAACGGCTATTATCCACAGATAGTCGAATTATTTCGGGCATTTTTAGGATCGGCGTTAAAAGACAATTCGCATTGTTTCAAAGCAGTGTTAACGGGGATTTTACGGGTCTCGAAAGAAAGTTTATTTTCCGGATTAAATAATCTGGAAGTGTATTCCGTGATTCATCCTAAGTACGGTCAATACTTTGGTTTTACGGAAGAGGAAGTGCAAAGACTCTTAGAGCAAGCTGGCTTACGGGATCAATCCTTAGCGATTCGTCAGTGGTACAACGGTTATCAAATGGGCCAACACATTATTTACAATCCCTGGTCGCTGTTAAACTGTGTTAAAAACGAAGGGTTGTTAAAACGGTATTGGCTCAACACCAGTGACAATAGCTTAGTGAAAGACTGTTTGTATCGTTCGGGATTAATTCACCAAGAAGTATTTGAGCGTCTCTTACAAGGGCAAACGATTCACTGTTCTATGGATGAAAACATTGTATTTCCTGATTTAAGCACTTCGAATAAAAATGAAGGCGTCATTTTAAGTTTTTTATTAATGGCCGGGTATTTCAAAGTAGTTTCGACAGACTACACAGAGCACGGCACACAGTGTCAGCTGGCCATTCCGAACATTGAGATTCGTGGGTTGTATGGGGCGCTTATCCAGGATTGGTTAGTCACGGGCCAACATCAGATAAGCCACAATCAATTTTTAGAGGAATTATTACAAGGAGATATTCCTGCGTTTGAGGAATCCTTTCGATTTTTATTAGAGAACACGATCAGCGTACATGATTTAAGTAAAGAGCCGGAGGCGTTTTATCATGGATTCATGACAGGACTCACTGCGCATTTACAGTCGCATCCTGATTATGAAGTACGATCAAACCGAGAAAATGGTTATGGTCGTTATGATTATCTCATCTATTCACGAATTGCAGATAAACCTACGATTCTTATGGAATTTAAGCGGCTACGATTTCCAGCAAACCAGAAACCATCTTCAGCACAAATCGATGAAGAATTAGAAAAAGCAGCACAAGATGCCTTGGATCAGATCGAAAAAAAGGCTTATTTTACTAAAGCACCGCACCAAAAAAATCAGAAAATTATTAAGCTAGGAATGGCATTTTATGGGAAGCACTTTAAGTTGCATACATCATCTACAGAAAAAATTAATTTTTAAGACGCTCGACTATGATGCGTTCATGCTCCGCTTGCAACTCATGATACGCCCAGATAAATAATCCACCAATTTTAAGCTCAGTAATTTGATCGAGAAAATAATTTAAATTTTCATCATCCAGCCCTCGAGTGGTTAACGCTAAAATAACCTTCTCATGAGACATACCGTGTGCAATACTTCTATCCAGCGCTTGCCTTACATTGTTCTTAATGTCTTGCATAGACCACATACTGGTACCATAACAATAGTGAACTAATTTATCGCACTGACCGGATTCAACAATTTTTTTTACTTTCTGATTTAATTTATTACCCGCTTCAGTATCAGGATGGTTATAGCTAAACCCAGCAATAAACCCATAACTTGTAAATTTATGATCCGTTTTTAAAATTTTCATCGCGCTTATGACATGTTCGACATTCATATTGCACTCATCGTCAAAATCCACAGCATCCCATTTGTTTTTTTGCGTAGCCACTACGATTCGATTAACATCTGCCTCGCTAGATGGCATTTCAGTCGGTGAGCAGAAACCTCCTCCATACGTCCATGCGACTGGACCGGAATATCCTTTATATCGAGGCGCTGAAGATTTTTCTGGGCTCCAACTTGGATTTTTTTGAGTGCCTGTTGTTGTTAAATCAGTCAAATTATTTACCATGCCATACATCATATAGTCAAAAATTGACAAAGGCTCCTCGCTCAAATTCTGACTCCAACCACCTAGTAAATATATATTCTTTATAGGCATACTCGCCTCCTTAAATTTTGTTACAAAAATAACTTCATCTTAGAACCCGTAAGTTTTATGCTGCTATTTTAAAATAGACTCTCGTAATAATTCATTGATCGCTGTTTTTTCGCGCGTCCTTGCATCCACGCGTTTAACGATTACAGCACAATTTAAATGACATTGACCTGTTTTAGAGGGTAGAGATCCCGCAATTACAACCGAACCACTCGGTACACGTCCATACATAATTTTATCCGTATGCCGATCATAAATTGGTGTGCTTTGGCTGATGAACACACCCATGCCAATCACAGAATAAGCTTCTACGATGACGCCTTCTACTATTTCTGAACGCGCGCCAATAAAACAATGATCTTCAATGATCGTCGGATGCGCTTGCAAGGGTTCTAATACACCGCCAATGCCAACGCCCCCTGAAAGATGAACATTGTTTCCAATTTGTGCACAGGATCCAACGGTTGCCCACGTATCAATCATCGTACCGCTATCTATGTAAGCGCCGATATTGATGTAACAAGGCATCAATATCGTATTGTCTGCAATGTAGGCGCCTATGCGTATACACGCGTTAGGTACGATACGTGCACCTTGTTGTACAAATTGTTCTTCTGTGTAGTCTGCATATTTCAACGGCACTTTGTCGTAATAACGTTGATGTTGTGCTGATATGAGTTGATTAGATTGAATGCGAAAATATAAAAGTATGGCTTCTTTTAACCAATGATTGACCTGCCATTGACCATCATGTTTTTCTGCAATGCGCGCTTTACCACAATCTAATAAATGAATACATTCCAAGATGGCAGAACGTGTTGTTGAATTAACTGTTTCTTCTGTAAGCTCTGCGCGTTCAAAATAAGCATGTTCGATCTGTTCTTGTAATCTTCTCATTTTATTTCATTGCGTTCCTTAAAAATACAGAACACGACTTTATACCAATAGTGTGGGCCCACTAGGATTTGAACCTAGGACCAAAGGATTATGAGTCCTCTGCTCTAACCAGCTGAGCTATAGGCCCTTTAAAGGAAAATGGATTGTAATCAATCTAGAAAAACTTAGCAATTACAGCTGCTTATTTAGACAAAGCAAAAAATTTATTTAAAATGTGTGAAAAACTTTTAAATGCAAACCAATTTAAATCGCTTTCCACAGAAAGCTAAAGCAAGTTTCAAGATAGATTGACTTCCGCGTTGCTTCGCTTCAGCGTAATACGCCTTCTCTTCGATCTGTGCTAAACCTTGCTGCGCCGCTTCGTCTAAGGCTTCCTCGATCCGTTCTACCGCGGGCTGCTCTGTTCGCGCAAATTTTACCCGCTTGAATTCCATCAATAAACTTAGTTTCTTCGGATCCTTCGATAAAATGAAATAATCATACCGCCCGTAGCCGCTT